>CAVKNR010000032.1:0-9575 GCA_963657575.1 Sodaliphilus sp. | reverse complement strand
ACCCATAGCCTGCGCAAACGCACCGATCACAGGTAACGGCTTGACCTCGCCGGAAACGGACACGGACGAGACGCCACCCGCATCGGCCCGACCAAGCTCGATATCCCACGACAACGGCCCGCCGGCATGAAAGATCGAAACGTTGGGCACTGCGGCAAGCCGGCGGCGGGTGAACTCCTTAAGATCGTCGTCCTCCGCCGTCGTCGTGGTCATGAGCCGCGCGGTCTCGGCGGCGGCAGACTCCATGACCGCGCGCGTATAGAGCAGGCACACCGGTTGCAGCGCGAGAAGGATGAGCGTCAGAAACGTCGGCAGCAAAAAAGCGGCCTCGACCGTAGACTGCGCCCGGTCCTCGCGCGCGATATCAATACAACGCGATGTCCTTAGCGCCCGCAGCGGCGTCGATAACCGACATCGAGGCAACGCCATGGGATGCCGCCCGCTCAACCAGCGCCGCCAAGCGTCCATCGGTGCCAGCACGCCAAAGTCCCATAATCGCCAGCACGATCGATAACAGCGCCACCGTGACGATGGCGTATTCGACCGTCGCCTGGGCAGATTCCTCGCGCAGGACGTCATGCATTTCACGATCCCTCCTTTGCGCTTATTGTTTGCGGGACCAGACGCACGGCGCGCAGACGACACGAAGCATCGCCAGCATCCGCGGCAACCGTCACCATATCGACCCAGCCGCGCCCATCGCGCACGATGGCGCCCCATACGTTGCCCTTAATATCGAGATAGCCGCTCAGGGCGAGCTGGGCCGTTGGCACCTCGCGGTAGGCGCGTAACATATCCGCCGCCGCCTCGGTCATCGATCGGTCCTCGGACCATGCAAGCCGGACCGCAATCGCGTTGTCCTCAGGCGAATCCGTCGCAGTGCCAGACCGCTTGTCGAGCGTCCGCAGAAAGGTTTGCGCCGTGACAGCAACATCCGAATCGTCCGCATCTCGCATCTCATCTTTTTGAGACGCCACCGCCGAATCTGAGCCCGAATCGAAGGCGGCCCCAGGACGCTGCTGCCGCGCGGCGTTTAGCCCCCAAACCGCCACTGCCACCGCCACAACCACACAGGCAAACACCAGCAGTGCGCCGACAGGCCGCCTACCCTCTACAGGCTGTTGATGCCCTCGCTGATAGCGTTCCATAGATCTTGGACCTTGCCCTTAAATGCGACAATGGCAATAATCGCGATCACCACAAGCACGCCCACCAAAATGGCGTACTCGGTGGTACCCTGCGCGCTCTCCTCCCGCAACAGCTCCTTGGCATGCTGGCGAGCGCGGATCGCCCGGCAAAAAGCCCAGTTCCAAGCCTTGTCAGCAACTTCGACCATCGTGTTCATGTATTCCTCCCTACATCATCCCGCCTGCTCCCAGCAGCGGGCCCAATATGGACAGAAGCAACGCCGGCAAGATGAGCGTGCCGGTGGGAATCAGCAGCTTGACGGGCGCACGCTCAATCTCGCGCTCGACCGCGGCGCGATGAGCCGCACGGATCTCGCGACTTTGAGCGGCCAGCGTCTCGGCAAGTGGAGCACCCAGGGCGAGCGCCTGTCCCACCGTAATGGCAAAGGTCTCGAGCGCTCGCACGTCCAGGTCGCGCGCGGCGGCCAACAACTCGTCCTCACGCGTGCCCACGCCCACCTGCCACGCCATGCAGGCCCGCTCAAGGCGAAGAGCCAACACTGACCGGCGGTTGGCGCAGAAAATCTCAAGCGCCGCATCAAACGAAAGGCCGGCCGAAAGACCCAAGCGCACAACATCGATCATCTCGGACACTTCGCCGAGCGACACTCGCGCCGGGCCGCCCGCTCCAACCGCGCCCTTCATTCGCGCGGTCAGAGCATCGACCACCGAGCGACCCGCGGCAGCGACCAGCACCGCCTCGCGCTTGCAGGCCTCTGCGATCTTGCGTGCATCCGCCCGATCCAAACCCGTCGCGACAAATACACTCAGGGCGCACAGGCAAGCCGCAACTGCAACCGGGGCGCTCATAGCTCCACCCGCATAATGCGCCTGATAACCACCAGGGCAACGGCGTTGAGGGCAAGACCCAGCACCACAGCGCCCGCGCCGGCAGGCGTCGCAAGACCGCGACGGAAATCTGCCGAAAGCAGCGCCAACACCGCGCACATGCCCGCCGGCATCGCCGCGACCATATGCGCAGACATGCGAGCCTGCGACGTCTTGACATCCAGGCGGCGCTTGAGCTCAATGCGCTCCCCCACCATGCTCGACGCCTCGGACAGTAAGTCGGCAAGCGGAGCGCCGGTGCGCTGAGACACCTTAAGCGCCAAGGTCACAAGCGAAAGGCCGGGGGCGTCGATGCGCACGAGCAAGTCATCGAGCGCGTCGGTCGCCGAGATGCCGCAATCGATTGCCGCCGCCACCCGCAAAAACTCGGTATGCACCGGTTCTTGCGCATGAGCGCCCACAAAGCGCATGCCCTGGGCCAGCGAATGTCCCGAGGCAAGCGACATGGAAAGTGCGGTAAACGCCTCGGGCATGGCCTCTTCTGCATCGTGTTGCTCGCGCCGGCTCTCAAAGCCATCCCGAGCGGCGCCAACGGCAAACGGAGCAACAAGTCCCAAGGCAAATCCGAGGGGCGATAACGACACCATCGTTAGCAAAACGCAGCAGACACCGCTCGATAGCAGCAGAAACGCCAAACGCCCCGAAGCATCCTCGATCGCGAGGCCAAGGCGACGCGCCGGAGCCAGCGATGCCCACGAACGGGCGATCTTTTTCAGCAGATCGTTTTCCACCAGCTCACGCGGCAGCTTCTCTGCCACCGTCTCGAGCGCCTGACGCGCCAGCTCCGCCGGCGGTACCTGCGGCACACGAGGTTCCGCCCCGCACGCCGTCGCAACAGAAAACCCTGCCAAACCCCCTACGACGAGGGGCACAGCGACCTCCATTCGTCCACCTCCTCTTGTGTGAGCGTCCCCGACCGCAGGCCTTCTGCGATAAACGGCGGCTCGCGGTCAAGCTTCCAGGTGCGCTCGGCGGCATCGAAAGTCACATAGCGCTCGAGCTCTACGCCGCCCGACGCAGCGCGACGCACCCCCGAATACGAGGAGACGAAACGC
Source organism: Sodaliphilus sp. (assembly GCA_963657575.1). Classification (GTDB taxonomy): domain Bacteria; phylum Actinomycetota; class Coriobacteriia; order Coriobacteriales; family Coriobacteriaceae; genus Collinsella. Next base: position 6,484 of record CAVKNR010000032.1, on the reverse strand, counting down.
CTGCCATCGGCGTGGCGCTCGGACATCACGATGCCGTCGAGCGCCATGGCAATCTGCTCCTCGATGAGCTCGCTCGGCAGATCGATGCCATAACGTGCAAGCAACGTCAGACGCACCACGGTCTCCTGCTCGGAACCCGCATGAAGCGTGGTGAGCGACCCGTCGTGGCCCGTGTTCATGGCCTGCAACATGTCGCAGCACTCAGCACCGCGCACCTCGCCCACCACGATGCGGTCGGGGCGCATGCGCAGGGCATTGGTCACCAGGTCGCGGATCGTCACCGCGCCCTCGCCCTCAATTGAAGCCTCGCGCGCCTCTAGGCGCACCACGTGCGGATGATGCGCAAACTTGAGCTCGGCAGAGTCCTCGATCGTCACGATGCGCTCGCCGGTGGAGATCTCGCATGACAACGCGTTGAGCAGAGTGGTCTTACCAGATCCCGTGCCTCCCGCAACCGCCAGGTCCTGTCGCAGCGACACCGCGCACGACAGCAGCTGCGCATACCAAAGCGGCAGCGACCCCAGCCCCACAAGCTCGTCCAGCGAGCAGATACGGTCCGAGAACTTTCGGATGGTGAGAATCGGTCCGTCAATCGCCACAGGCGGAATCACCGCGTTGACGCGATAGCCCGTTTTGAGGCGGGCGTTGACGATGGGGCTGCGCTCGTCGATACGGCGGCCAAGTGGCGAGATGATGCGGTCGATAAGCACCCGGATCTGCTCATCATCCTCAAACGCATGCTCGATGGGATACAAGACGCCGCCGCGTTCAAAGAAAGCCGAGCGGCAGCCGTTGATCATGATTTCGGTAACGGTGTCGTCCTCGATGAGCGGCTGCAACGGCCCCAAGCCCACCACGTCATCCAAAATCTCGTCGATGATGGTCTCGCGCTCGGGCGTCGCGAGATCGGTCGGCTCCTCAATATTGAGCGCCGCCTCCACCGCGGGACGCAATTCCGAGCGGGCAAGTGCCGGGTCGATATAGGCGCTGATACGCGCCACTTCGTCGTAACCCATGCGGTCCATCACGGCGCGCTTGGTGCGTCGTTTCACCGCACGGCGACGCCCCGCATCTACAGGCGCTGCCGCCGCTGCTGCGCCGGCAGCCTTAATCCTCGTTTGCAGGCTCATCGCTGATCACCCTCGCGCGACCAGGGAAGGCGGATACGCGGACGCTCGGTACGCGTTGCACGGTCGGCGACCATATCGCTCCAAGGGCCGACGGCACACCCCAGTTCCACGAGCATCTCGCGCGTGGCCTCGCGCACGCTGGTCGCAAAAGCGCTGGTCTGCCCCACTGCCTCGTCAGCGCGCCCAAACGCCATGAGCGCGGCGAGATCCTGCCCGCCATCGGCGATACGAATCTTGGAGCTCAACGCGCAGGCAATCTCAAAGCGCATGGCGACGTCCTCGTCTGCCCCGCGCGCACCGAACCGGTTGAACAAGGCGCTCATGCGCGTGCGCGGCACACCTACTCGACTTGCCAGTTCAATGACGCGCGACGCCGATGTCGCGGACGACACCGCCGCATCGCCAACGACCAGGCAACGGTCGCTCGCCGCCACCGCAGCCGCCACGGCATCGCCCCAAAAGACCGAGGTATCGATAAAGACCACGTCGGATTCGCGACGCAGGACATCAAGCAGCAGCTCCACCGGACGTGCCATGAGCTCGGCTTGCTCGGGCGCCGCGACGGGACCCCAGAGCGTAACGCCCGGCGCCACGCGCATCGATGTGGCTACGATATCCGGCTCGGTGAGCGCGCCCGCCGCCGACGGCTCGATAAGTGCCGCCATATCGCGCGGAGCATCGACGCCTAACAAGTCGTAAAGGTTTCCAAACATCAGGTCCAGGTCGAGCACGGCGGCACGCAAGCCCAACAGCGACGATGTGTGTGCCATGGTGGCAACGATCGTCGACTTGCCGCACCCGCCCGAACCCGAAATGGCGCAGATGACCGGAGCTCGATGCTGCGGAGTGGCAGCGTCTGCCGGCGACATCGGAGGCGGCGGGGCGGGCGTCGGCGACAGCGTCCCCGTCTCCCCCGCCGCAACCACACGCTGCGTCCAAGCCGGCATGACAGCTTGTTCGGTCTGCAAGGCAGGCTCGTTCTGTGCAATCTGCTCATGCTGCATCAGCGACAACTCGCCGCACCCGGCAAAGCCCTCAACTTCGTCGAGTTCATCCGCCAGATTCACGCCGTGCACGTATCCCATATCTACAGCCGGGGAATCGCCAGCATGCTGCGCCGGCCCTCCAGCGTCATCGTATACAAGGGGGTTCCGGGGGCGCCGACCATGCTCGGCTTCCGCTTTTCCATAATCATCAACACGCGGGCCTCTTGTAGCGCGAGGCGCCCCGGGTTCCCTATCAACAAAAGCATCGGGCTCAATCGTCATGCGCCGATCGGAATCAACCGCTCCCTCGCCCGCGCGCCCGTTGCCGCATATACTGTGCGCAGCGATGACCTCGGTCGCCCCTGCGCGAAACAGCCCCTCGATATCCGACGGATCGAGTGCTTCTATCAACACGACCACGCGACTCACACGGCCTTCGGCCGTCAGGCGCGCAACAGTCTTGCGCACATCTTCGGTATCAAACAGAGACGCCGCGATGATGGCAGCCCCGCGGCGCGACGGAAACGCCCGAGCCATGGAAACCAGCCCGTCCAGGTCACCTACGCGAAGCACCTGTGCACCCGCATCACGGCCCTCGACTTCCCGCTGCAACAGCCCGTAATCGCCGCACGCGCAGCACGCAAGCCAGATCGCCTTCATCACTTGTCGCCTCCGCTCTTTTTGCCGCGCGCCGTGGCGGGAATCGTCAAGCTGACCGTTCCCTTGCCCGAGGCTCCCAGCAGTTCCTTGACGTCTTCGGGGTCAGCCGCCAGCGTCACCCATTCGATCTTGCCCTCGCGCGTGGCACCAGAATCCTCACTGGTATCGATCACGTACGCGCCGCACAGTCGATCGGTTACGCCGTCTTTTTGCACATACACATCCACGTAGCTGCCCACGCCCGTGGCGCCGCCGACCGAGTGCTCGGCATCGACCGCCACCGAAACGGCGACTTTGCCCTTAGGCACCTCGAGCTTGTGGCTCTCGGCCTTGGTGTAGACATTGCAGATCACGGCGTTTTTGGGAATACGCGAAGTCGTCACGTCGCCGCGCACCTGGCGCAGCTCGGTCGCCGCGTCACGCGGCAGCAGACTCGTCAGCCATTCTTGGGTTATGACATTGGTCTCATCGAGGGTCTCGCCCACATCGATATCACGCGCCGCGACGCATACCTCGACGCGATCGCCACCGTACTTGGCCAAGGTCTCAGCCTGGACCTGTTCGGCTTGCGAGCGGATCGACGAGCCGTAAACCATGCAGAGCAGAGCAGCGAGCACGCCCGCGACCAGACTGATGGCGATGCGCTTGCTCTTGTTCACGGCCGCTCCTCTCATGGCAGTGCCGGGCGAATGCCCGTACCACCATTGTCTGGGCGGTCAGAGCGCAAAGCGGCGCAATCGCGATCTTGGTTTTCGATGTCAAACCAATCGCTGACCAAAAACTAACCAGCCCGTCAAGCTCGTGGCAAGGTTTTGGTCAGCACGTCAGCAAACTGCATGCTTCAAGGCTTTTCCGCAGCAAAAAAGCCGTCTCCCGAACAGTTGGGAGACGGCTGTCATAGGAAAAATCAATTACAGATGGACATCGGGATCGAGCATTTGGGCGCTCACGCGCATGGATGACGCCAGGTTTTGGAACGTTTCCAGACGCAGGCTGTCGATCTGCCCGGCGTCCTCGGCCTCGCGAACGGCGCAACCCGGCTCATGGGTATGCGTGCAATCGCCAAATCGGCACGCGCGCGATGCCTCGACAATCTCGGGGAAGGCGCGCGCCAGACCCCGCTCGTGACCCACGAGCGGTAGGCTGCGCAGGCCCGGGGCATCGGCGATCACGCCGGCGTCGCCCGGCAGTGCCACCATCACGCGCGCAACCGTAGTGTGGCGGCCCTGGTCATCACGCTCGCGCACGCCGCCAGTGGCCAGCGCATCGTGGCCCAGTAGCGCGTTGAGCAGCGTCGACTTGCCGGCGCCCGACTCGCCCAAGATCATGGCACAGCTCCCAGCCGGCACGCAGGCGCGCACCTCGTCCAGGCCGAGGCCCTCAGCAGAAGACGTCACGATCACGCGCACGCCCGGACCCACCAGACGGCGCACGCGGTCCAGATCGCGCTCGAGCTCATCGGCCTCGCAGCGGTCGGCCTTGGTGAGCACCACCACCGGCTCGGCATCGCAATCGAGCGCCAACACCAGTGAGCGCGCCACACGATCGAGCAGCACCTCGCCGGCGCCGAGCGCCTGCACGATCAGCACGCTGTCAACGTTGGAGCAGAGCACCTGGCGCTCACCGCGGGCACGGCCACGCCAACGTTCAAAGCTCGTACGGCGCGGCAGTACGCACTCGATCACGCCCATGTCGTGCCCGGGAGCACGGCGAACCGCCACGCGGTCGCCCACGGCGGGCAGCAAGACCTCGTCCTCGCCACGCGACTTGGCAAACCCTACGGCATGCTCGGCACGAAACGTGTCGTCGGCAGTTGCCACCAGCGGAAACCCGCGGTCCAGGCGCACCACGGCACCGAGCTGCATCTGCTCGGGCTCCTCGGCCTGTGCGCAAAAGTCGTCAAATGCAGCCTGCTGAGCCGCATCGACCGGCAGGTCATCGAACGCCGGAACATCCTGTAACGCGTCAAGCCCCGGTACGCTTGCCAGCAGCTCCTCAGCAGATGCAGGGGCTTCGGTCGCGAGCTTCCGACGACGGTCGCGCTTAGCCCGCGCCCCCGTCGTCTTTTTCTTCGCCTTAGCCTTAGCCTTGCCCACAAATGCCTCCCAGCACCCAAAATCACAACTGAGCAGGTATTTTACCCACAAAAAAGAGTCGGTCGAGCAACCGCTCGACCGACTCACACACTTTCCCTCAGCCCTTTTTCATCCGCGCGGGAGAAAAGCAGCAAGGACACCGCAGGGCCCGCCCGCCGGGAGGGGTTTCCTAAGGGCACATCCCGCAGCCGCAAAGCGGCGAGGACGTGCCCGTGGAAACCCCGCAGGCGGTCGGGCCCGGACAGGAACGTTACTCCTTCTCGACCGCGCGCATGATCGCCTTGTAGATCTCCATCAGCGGAATGATCAGGAAGGCAAGGCCCAGGGCGGCGACAACGCCCTTGAGCTCAAGCGTCACGGGGCCAAAGAACATCTCGGCAAGCGTCGGCTGCACGGTCACGATAACCGTCAGCACCAGCGCCAGCGCAGCCGAAGCCCAAAGCCACTTGTTCTGCTTCTTCATGCTAAACAGCGACGCACGACGGCTGCGCATATTGAAGCAGTGGAAGATCTCGACCATGTTGAGCGTGATGAACGCCATCATCACGCCTTCCTCGTCGGCATTGCCGGCGATCATATCGGCGATGTGGATGTAGCCCATGTCAAAGTACACGCCCACAAAGAAGCTCGCCAGCACCAGCACGGTGATGATCAGGCCCTGGACAACGCAGTCCAGACCCATATTGCCGGCAAAGACGCCGTCCTTGGCGTTGCGCGGCTTGCGCTTCATGATGTCGCCCTCGGCATCCTCCATGCCCAGCGCGAGCGCGGGGAAGCAGTCGGTGACCAGGTTCACCCACAGCAGCTGCACCGGCTGGAAGATGGTAAAGCCGATGAGCGTGGCGATAAACACCGAGAAGACCTCGGCAAGGTTGGCCGAAAGCAGGAACTGGATGACCTTGCGGATGTTGTCGTAGATGCGACGGCCCTCTTCGCAGGCACCGATGATGGTGGCGAAGTTGTCGTCGGCAAGCACCATGTCGGCGACGTTCTTGGTGACATCGGTACCGGTGATGCCCATGCCAACGCCGATGTCGGCGCGCTTGATGGACGGGGCGTCGTTGACGCCGTCGCCCGTCATGGCCACGATCTGGTCGCGCGACTTCCAGGCCTCGACGATGCGGGTCTTGTGCTCGGGCTGAACGCGAGCGTACACGCCGTAGTCCTCGATGTGCGCGTCGAGCTCCTCGTCGCTCATGCGGTCGAGGTCGGCACCGGTGATGGCCTGGCTGCGATCGGCGACGATGCCCAGCTGCTTGGCGATGGCCACGGCGGTGTCGATGTGGTCGCCCGTAATCATGACAGTGCGGATGCCGGCGTCGTGCGCCTCGCGGATAGCGTCGGCCACCTCGGGGCGGACCGGGTCAATCATGCCGGACAGGCCGCAGAAGACCATGTCATGCTCGAGCGCAGCGGGGCTGCAGTCGGCGGGAACCTCGGTGTAGGTACGGCTCGCCAGTGCCAGCACGCGCAGGGCCTCGTCGGCCATGGCCTTGTTGGCTGCCACGAGCTCGGCGCGACGCTCCTCGGTCAGGGGGACGACCTTATCGCCCTCGTAGATATGGGTGCACAGGCCGATCACCACGTCGGGCGCGCCCTTGGTGTACTGCTC
>CAVKNR010000031.1:0-10107 GCA_963657575.1 Sodaliphilus sp. | reverse complement strand
GCACAGAAGTTGTCGAGGGCGCTCAGACCCAGACGGGCGTCGCGCCCCAGCGCGGCATCGTCGCGGCGGCCTCCACCATCGCAGATGCTCAAAAGGACGAGGACGAACAGGGCGATGACGCCGAAACGGCCCAGACGAACGAAACGACGACAACTCAAACCTCAAGATAAGTTGCAGTGGAATAGCCAGCTAAGCCCAGTGCAGCTCACAAAGGGTCTGCAAAGCAGACTTATTCCGTAAAGTACAAGTAATAGAACTACCGTTAACAGGTTGGTCAATTGACCGCCACGGCGCAGAGAGCCTAGAATTGATTCTAACTATAGGGGTTTCTCTCGATGCCGAGCACATCGGTGCGGGTCGCCCTCATAGCCGCTTAGGATGTTGGCGCTGTTTCGGCATTCGAGGCTCGATGTCGGACGTCAATAACGACGGAAAGGAAGGTGACGGGATGCGTAGATCTGCGTTGGGTCGCAAAGCACTTACGGTGCTGGTTTCGACCGCGATGGTTGTTTCGATGATGCCAACGGCGGCTTTGGCCGATGCCGTGGGCGTTAACGATGCCACGACTGAGCAATCCCAAATCGAGAATGAGCCGGGGGGGGTGACTCCGAAAAGGTAACCGATGCTGATTCGGTTGATAACGGCACCAGCGAGGGCGCTGCCAACGGGCAGACGGCCGCCGAACAGGGGTCGACTACTCAGACTGGCGACGATTCGCAGCAAGGGATTGAGCCCCAGGCGTCTGCGGATGTCGCCGAGGTCAACGGCAAGAGCTATGCCAGCCTGCAGGAGGCAATTGACGCCGCGCCGCGCAGGGCAACGGTGAAGCTGCTGACTGACACGACGGAGAACGTTACGATTTCCACGCCCTACGTCACGCTCGACCTGAATGGTCACACCCTTAACGGCAGCACTGGCGAGCGCAAATCGGCGCTGACCGTTACGGCTCGCGTCACTGTCAAGGACAGCAGCGAGACCCGGACCGGTACCATCATGCGTGAGGACACCGCAGAAAACTCTGGCGTCAGCTCCCACTATGTCATTGACGTTCAGGGCGCCGGTTGGCTCACCTTCGAGAGCGGCAATGTAAAGAATGACAGCGGCGCCGGCGGAACGAAGGGCGCGTCTCTGGTGCGCGTGGGCGATGACAGCATCGCCAAGTATCCCGGCCTGAATATCAAGGGTGGCAACTTTACCCAGAATAACTTCATCGTGATTAAGGTCGATCGCGGCGATCTATTCCTGAACGGCGGTACGCTGAATTCCGATAACAGCTACGCCATTGAGGACTGGCACAGAGCTACCATCAAGGGTGGCACGGTCAACGGCGCAGTGGCGGCTTGGACGTACAGCGGCGGTCACAACAGCGATCTGACCATCGCCGGCGGCACTGTAAACGGCAAAGTTGAGTCGGTGACTTACGACGGCGCCGAAGGCAAGACGGCGAAGGTGTCCATCACGGGCGGCACCGTCAATGGCACGCTGAACACGGTTGACTACAGCACGGGTACCACTTCCAACGACCCCACAAAGGCGACGATCGAGGTCACGAGCGGTACGTTCAGCACCGATCCGTCCCGCTATCTGACCGAAGGCTCTGCGGTTATCTCGAACGGTGACGGCACCTTCGGCGTGGCAAAAGCTTACCTTGCGCAGGTTGGCGAAACCGGCTATTACACCATGGACGAGGCGTTCAAGGCGCAGACCGCAAGCGGCAAAGCCATCACTTTGCTGCGCGATTACACCACGGGCAGCACCTTCAACTCCGGAACCGTTGCTCGCGTGGTTGACCTGAACGGACATACCTGGACGTGCACGGGAACTGACGCGAACTCTGCGGCGTTCGAGATCAATAACCCCAACGCATCGCTTACGGTGAAGAACGGCAAGGTCATCAGCTCACAGCTCGTCGGCCTGATCCCGTCTGCCATGGGCGGCACCATCAAGTACGATAATTCCACTCTTACCTTCGAGGGCGTTGAGGCGTCTACCACCGCTACGAGCGGCATCGAGACGAACGGCAACAACACGAACGATGCCGTTGTCCTGAAGAACAGCACGCTCAGCGTTCCCAACGGCTTCGGCATTTACTTCCCCAGCAGCGGAACGCTGACTATCGACAACTCCACGATCAACGCAAAGACGATGGGCGTGCAGGTGTGCTCGGGTAGCCTGAATGTCAACGCCGGTAGCGCGATCACTGTGTCGGGCGATCCGGTTGCAAAGACCGAGAACGACGGCGCTATCCAAGACGGCGCGGCAATCTCCATCGTCAACCGCCCCGGCTACAAGGGCCTTGGCAAGGTCGCCATCACCGGTGGCACCTTCACGGCGAAGACTGGCAACGCGGCTCTCAAGGCTTACACTTGGGATTCTTCGACGAAGCAGGAGTCGGCCTTCGACAACGCCGCTAAGACGGTCACCGTTTACGGTGGCACGTTCTCTTCCGCAGTCCCTGAGGCTCTGTGCGCTGAGGGTTGCAAGCCTATCGAGAACCTTGACGGTACGCATGGGGTTTCTGGTTCGGTCGCACAGGTTGGTTTTAAGGCATTCAATACCCTGCAGGCCGCCATCGACGCAGCCCAGGACGGCGAAACGGTCACGCTGTTGGCGGATGCGACCGAGGACGTGACCATCAGCAAGAGCATCACCCTCGATCTTGGCGGCAAGACCCTGACCAACACGAATGCCGGCAAGGCAACGATCTCCGTGCGGAGCGGCACCGTTACCGTGAAGAACGGTAATGTTGTGGGCGGTACCGGCTACTACAACATTGAGGTCACGAAGGGTAGCAACGCCAACCTGACGCTGGCGGATGTGACCGCCACGGCAGGCAATACGGGCTCCTCCATGATTGACAACTGGGGCACCCTGACCGTCACCAGCGGCACCTACACTGGCGGTCTGGATACCGTCAAGAACGAGCCGAATGCAAAGCTGACCATTACCGGCGGCGCGTTCACGCTGACGAAAGGTACTTCCAAGGGCTTTACCGGCGTTGTTTTCAACTACGGCGATTTGACCATCAGCGGTGGCGAGTTCATCCAGAGCGACAAGAGCGCTCCCTATGGGCAGGCGCAGGTCGTTCACACCGATAAGAGCGGTAACGCGGCACCGTCCACGGTTATCTCCGGTGGTACGTTCAAGAACCTGTGCACCAGAAGTACGGCTTGGACGGTCCGTGAAACTAACGCGGCGAATGGCGCCACGCAGGTCTCCGGCGGTGCGTTTAATAAGAGCATTACCGAAGGCTACTGCGCCGATGGCTTCATTCCCACCAAGAACGCGGATGGCACCTATGGCGTCAAGGAAGGCCACTATGTTGCTCAGGTCGGCAGCAAGAAGTATGAGACGCTGGCCAAAGCGATCAGCCTGGCTACAAAGGGCAAGACCGTCCAGCTGCTGACTGACACCACTGAAAATATCACCATCGCTGCGAACAAGCAGATTACGCTCGATCTGAACGGCCACACTCTCAATGGTGGCACGGGCACTGCGAACGCGGCTATTCTGAACAAGGGCACCGTAACCATCACTGACACGAGTGCCGAAAAGACCGGCACCATCAAGCGCGACGATCAGGGCATCGAGGGCGAGATCAGCTATTACGTCATTGACAACAATGGCACGATGGTCATCGACCAGGCGAACGTCGTGAACAACTCCGGCATCAAGGGCTCTTCTCTGATCCGCAATGGCGGCGTGGATACCGTATCGTCGCTCACCATCAACGGCGGCACGTTCGAGCAGCAGAACTTCATTGCGGTCAAGAACGACGGCAATGGCGAGCTCACCATCAACGGCGGCACGCTGACCAGCAAGCAGGCTGTTGTTCAGAACTGGAACAAGGCTAAGATTCTGGGTGGCAACCTGACGGGCGGTTATCTCTGGACGGATTCTTACACCGAAGCGGGTACTATTGGCGAAACCGTCATTGGCGGCGACGCTCAATTTACCGGCACGATTTACATGGACGTCACGAGCCCCAATCCTTCGACCTTGAAGATCGAGGGCGGCTCGCTTGGTGTTACTAAGTGGACGGTGACCAGCGCTGCGGCCGAGGCAAACTCCACCATTGCGGTTTCTGGTGGCACCTTTACGGCTGCTGTTCCCGATGGCTATTGTGCTGCAGGCTATGCTCCTGCTGCTAACGCCGATGGCACGTATGGCGTTAAGCTTGCCGAGGGCGCGTACTTGCTGCAGGATTACCGCAGCGGTGACCATGCCTCTTGGACGTATCCGACCAAGGATGGCATGGCGTTCGCCGGTTGGTACAAGGATGCTGCATTTACGACATCCTGCACCGAAAATGACGTCGAGGGTGCCGCCTACGCCAAGTTCGTGAAGATCAGCGACCTCATCACCTTCAAGGGCGGTTCGCTGCGCACCGATCTCACCGGTAAGGACGACTATTCGAAGACCAGCTTGCGCTTTGGCTATGAGATGCATGCCCCCGAGGGCTCGAAGATCGATTTCAAGAACTGGGGTTGGTACTACAAGAGCCCATCCTCTGCGGAGACTTTCCATAAAGCGGAGAACTATTGGCGTGTTGACAACAACGGCGTGATTGCGAATTTTGTCCTCAGCCCGATTTACAAATCTGGTTATCAGCTCGGTTACGGCACCGTCTTTGATGTAACTGCACAGCTTGCGTACACCACGGCTGACGGGACCGGCGTCAAGGTGAAAGACCAGTCCAGGTCGCGTTCTGTCAATCAGGTCGCAAGGGCAATTCAGAAGGATTCTTTTGCCTCTGAAGATGACCGTGTATACGCAAATGGGATTCTTGGGATCTAATTAGAAAGGATATATTCATGAACAACGAGTACTCTGAACCGTCTCTCGAGATTATTGAGGTTGAGAAGGAAGACGTCGTTACGGCATCTGGTGAATACCCGGATACTGTTGTCGACCCTAATAAGTAGCCGGTTGAACGAGGACGTTCAATTTGATTGAGTAAGGGACCTCGACTGTCTCGTCGGGGCCCCTTCCTTTCGAGCAGGTGATTCAGTGAGTTATAAGGAAAAACACGGTGCGCATTCGAGGGCGAGAAATACACCGAATCTCAAAGTGATAATCGTTGCGATTGTCTTGGTGGTCGCCATTGTCGTGGGCGCTATCGCGATTTTTTCGTCCGTACGAGGCGGCGCGCGCAATGATGCACTTGTTGAAACGGCTGTAGACAAGCACGGGGCGGACAAAGCTGCTAATTCAACTGAGGATGCGACTGACTCTAAGGAAGCCGAGGCCGCAGCAGGCGGCGAGGCTTCGGGCGAATCGTCCGCGTCTGGTTCAAATGGCTCACAAGCCAAGTCATCTGACGGATCAGCATCTTCGCAGAAGGTTGATCGTGGCGGCGGAAAGGACGACGGCTCGGCCGACAATGTCGTCGACGCCAACGGATCGTCCGATGCTGATTCCAATAACGGCCAGGGTGGCAACGACAACTCTGGTGGGGATTCTGGAAATAGTTCATCAAATGAAGGCACGTGGACGGGATACTACTAGGTACTGTTTTCTCGCGGCCTGACGACAACGCGTCGTCGGGCCGCATTGACATGTCGCAGACCAAAATGGGGGTCGCATGAATACGGATAAAGATACTTCGGCCAGTCTTGCGCCGTTTTGCATGCGCGTGGCAGACCTGGTCGTGCGGGTCCGCCCGCTTCATGCGATGGTCGGGCGTCTTTGCAAGGAATATGTGGTAAACGCACCTTTGGCCGTTGACTTTGATATTGGCGTGACTCAAGCCGATATCGATTTTGAGCGGGATATGGCCACCGAGGGTACGAAGTGGACCGATGCCTATCTGGAAACACTGGCGGTGCAGCGTGCGATTGCGAATCGACTGCCCGAGCAGCATCGACTGTTGGCCCATGGCGCGGTTATCGAGTTTGAGGGGCGTGCCTATCTGTTTACCGCGCCGAGCGGAACGGGCAAGTCGACCCATATTCGCCTGTGGCGCCAATACCTGGGTGATGCCGTGCGGGTGATAAACGGGGACAAACCGTTAGTCCGTATCCCGGAGCATTGCGACGAGCTGCCGGTGGTCTACGGCACGCCATGGGCCGGCAAAGAGGGCTGGCAGTGCAATGATTCTGCCCCGCTCGTCGGCATCGTGCTGTTGTCTCGTAGCGAGCTGGGCGCATCTTCTATTCGCCCAACGAGTGCCGCGCTCAATATCGATAAGGTAATGCGGCAGGTGTATTTTCCACCGGACGCTGGCGCTGCAGTGCTTACGCTCGACCTGTTGGATGCCATGCTCGCACGTGTACCGGTGTATGACCTGGCGTGCGATATGTCCGAGGATGCCGTTCGCGCGAGCTTTGAGGGCTTGACCGGCCTGGAATACCAAAATTATGTAAGGAGTGCCTCGCATGAGGATTAAGCAGGGATTTGTTATGCGCGACGTTGCCGGACAGGCCGTCGCCATCGCCACGGGCGAGGCCAGCAAGTCGTTCCATGGTATGGTGAAGCTTAACGGCACGGGTGCCGATATCTGGCGCGGCGTGGAAGAAGGACTAGACGAGGCAACGATTGCCGAGCGCATCGCGGCAAAGTATGAGGTCGATCCCGAACGCGCGCGCGAGGACGTGGATGCGTTTATTGCGCGTATGCGCGAAGCCGGTCTCGTGGAAGGCTAGTTCTACGTGGCATCTGCACTCGACAATCAATCGCTTTATCTCCTGCACCTGCTCTCCTGCGCGCTGCGCGAAGAAGCGCCTGCCCCGTTGCCGACGGGGGTGACGTGGGATGGCCTCTTTGCTCTTGCGCGCTGGAACTCGGTGACGACGACCTGTGCGTTTGCGGTTGCTTCCTCCCCCGAGGCGGACTCGGCCGAACGGGCACGTTGGCAGGCGGAGGTTGACCAAAACCTCATGCGCCATGCGGTCTTTGACATGGAACGTGAGGTGGTCTTTGCCGCCATGGACGAGTCGGGGCTTGCTCATCTGCCGCTCAAGGGCGTGGTGACGTCGCGTGCCTATCCGCGTCCCGAGATGCGCTGGATGTGCGACAACGACTTTTTGTTTGGACATATTCGTGAGGACGGCTCGGTGGCTGCGGCGACCGAGGCCGATGCCCGCGAGCTGCGACGTATTATGGAGGGCCAAGGGTTTACGACGGCGCATTTTGGCACGGGCAACCACGACTCGTACGAGAAGGCACCGTTTCTTAACTTTGAGCCGCACCGCATCCTCGCCAACCCCGAGGTTGCGTGGTGGGAGTACTACGCAGATCCATGGGCAAAGGCGCGGCACGTCGAGGGCGCATCGGGGCTTGCTTACGAGTTTGCACGCGAGGATGCGTACCTCTTCCACATCGCGCATATGTTCAAGCATTACTCGGCATCGGGCCACGGTGTGCGAGGGCTTGCCGACGAGTGGGCGCTCATGCGTGCCTGGGGCGGCTCGATGGACCGTGCGTATCTGGGCCGCGAGCTGCAGAAGCTAGGAATGACCGACTTTGAGGCCGACTTGCGCCGCGTTGCCCGGGCTGTGGTGGAAAAGGACGCCTGCGGCCGTGCGCTTGCCGGCGACGGCACGGCGCTGGCACCGAATGTGGAACAGATGCTCGTCTATATGCTCGGCAGCGGTACGTACGGCACGGTTGCCAACAACGTGCGAAATCGGCTCGAGGATGAGGCCGCCGAGGGCGGCAAGAAGGGCTTCCGTGCCCGTTATCTGCTCAAGCGTGCCTTTCCGCCGCTCAAGAAACTCCAGCAGGGATACCCTGTGCTCAAGCGTGCGCCGTGGCTCTTGCCCGGGGTGTATGTGTACCGCCTGGTGGTAAAGCCATTTACGCGGACGGCGCGACTGCGCATGGAGCTCTCGACCGTGATGAACGAGGGCGAGGAATAGCATGGGCGAGCGTTTAAGGGAAGGCTCGTCCAACTCAGTCGCCTGTGTCAGCGCCCGGGCTGCCGACGATGCGTCTTGCGGAATTGATGCCGTGCTGGCACGCGACGGCGTGTGGGTGAGCACGACGGCGGGCGTGAGCATGTGGCCCATGCTGCGCGATCGCCGGGATACGATCGTCGTGCGGCCGTGCGAGGGGCGACTGCGCCCACTCGATGTGGCGCTATATCGGCGAGGCGACGCCTACATTCTCCATCGAGTGATCGAGGTCGTCGACGGGGGCTATCGGATCCTGGGCGACAACTGCCTCGAGGTCGAGGATGTGCCCGAGGCGGCCGTTCTGGGCAGGCTCGAGGAATTTTGGCGCGGTGACAGACATTGCGATCCGCATAGCCGTGGCTGGCTCGCCTATGCGCGCGTTTGGCTGGAGACCTGGCCCGTACGCTGCGTACTTAAGCGCGCAAAGGCTGCGTGGGGACGCGCTGCCCGAAAGGCGGGGCTCAGGTGAGGGACCTTCGTTGGGTAATCTCTGTCTGCGGGCGCGAGGTTCGGTTGGTGTGGGCGCTCTGTGCCACGCGCTGCGTCTCGGCATTGATTGCGGTGGGATATGCGCTACTCATGCAGTGGGCGGTCGATGCCGCCGTCGCGCACGACTCGGCTACGTTTTGGCCGGCGCTCGCCCTGTTCGCGGCTGCGCTTTTGGCACAGGTGGTGCTTTCGGCGGCATCGAGATGGCTCTCGGAATCTGCGCAGGCGCGCATGGAGAACGCGCTGCGCGCCCGCGCGGCCGGCGCTGTGATGAGTGCCGGGCGCTTGCCGGAAGGGCGGGCTTCGGGCGAGGTGGCGAGCGTGCTTACCTCGGATGTCTCGTGCGTTGCCGAGTCTGTGGTGTCAATCGTGCCCGAGGCCGCCTCTATGCTGGTGCGCGCCGCGGCGGCGCTGGTCTTGATGTTTGCGGTCGCGCCTGCGCTTGCCGCGCTTTTTGTTTTGGCGGGCGCGCTGGGCGTGGTGGGCTCTCTCGTCATGCGCCGCTGGCTTAAGGGCTTGCATGCCACCGCGCAGGCGGCCGAGGGTTCCATGCGTGCACGGTTGCAAGAGACACTCGAGAGTTTGGTGGTGATCCGCTCCTTTGGCGCTGCCGGGCGCGTCATGGAGGGGCTCGCCGGCCTTATGGACGAGCAACTTGCCGCGCGCGAGAGGCGAGCCGGTGGCAAGGCGGCGTCCGGCGCCGTCTTTAACCTGGCCATGCAGCTGAGCTATCTTGCTGGTTTTGGCTACGGCTGCTGGGGCATCCTAACTGGCCGAGTGAGCTACGGCACCCTGATGGCGCTTGTGCAGCTTGTGGGACAGGTGCGTGCTCCGTTTACAAGCCTTTCGGGCCTCTTTCCGCAGTCGGCGGCGATGTCTGCCAGCTGCGAGCGGTTGCGTGCCGTGGAGCCGGCCGCCCGCAGCGAGCGTAGGCTTGCCTGCGGCGCATCGTTTGCTACCCTGCGGTTTCGTGGTGTTTGCTTTGGTTATGCGGACGGCCCGCGTGTGCTCGATGGCTTTGATGCCGAGGTCCGCGCGGGCGAGTTTATCGCCGTGACAGGGCCTTCGGGCGTGGGTAAGTCCACGACGCTCATGCTCACGCTTGGGATGGAAGATCCCAGTGAAGGCGCGGTCGAGGTGGAGTTCGCGGGCCCCGGCGACGAGAGTGCTGCCGTGGAGGCGATCGACGCCGCCGACCTCGCACCCGGGACCTTCGCCTACGTGCCGCAGGGCAATATGCTTATGAGCGGCACTGTTCGCGATGCCGTCACACTGGCGGATTGTGGCGGGGAAGGGGACTCTGCGCTTGCCGAGTCTCTTTACGCCGCCTGTGCGCTTGAGTTTGTGAGTGCTCTGCCCCAAGGCGTGGATACGCCGCTGGGCGAGCACGGCAGCGGTCTTTCCGAGGGCCAGATGCAGCGACTCGCCGTGGCCCGCGCCGTCTACTCCGGCGCTCCGGTGCTGCTGCTCGACGAGTGCACCTCAGCGCTCGACGAGGCGACCGAGCGCGAGATGCTCAGTCGCCTGCGGGCGCTCGGCCGTACGGTGATCATCGTCACTCACCGCCCCGCTGCTTTGAGCGTTTGTGACCGAACGATTAGCCTGCGCTAGGGGCTTGGGTGTGAAGGCTCGCGCTACCTAACGTACACCACGTTGTCGCGGCGCGGTTTTGCCTCGGGTAGCGTGTCCTCGGCGTAGCCAAGAATGCAGTTACCGACACCGC
>CAVKNR010000030.1:0-10179 GCA_963657575.1 Sodaliphilus sp. | reverse complement strand
GAGCGATCGCGGACGGAGATGTTGCCGGCCTCGACCTCCTTCTCGCCCAGGATGAGCATATAGGGCACGCGGTCGATGCTGCGGGCCTCGCGAATCTTGTAGCCGATCTTCTCGTCGCGGTCGTCGCAGACCACGCGAATGCCGGCCTCCTCCAGCTTTGCACACACCTCGTGGGCGTAGTCACGGCTCTTCTCAGAGACGGGAAGCGCCTTGACCTGCACGGGAGCCAGCCAGGTGGGGAACTTGCCCGCAAAGTGCTCGATTAGAATACCGATAAAGCGCTCGATGGAGCCAAAGCACACGCGATGCAGCATGATGGGGCGCTTCTTGGTGCCGTCGGCGTCCACGTACTCCAGGTCAAAGTTGAGCGGCATCTGGAAGTCGAGCTGCACGGTGCCGCACTGCCAGGTACGACCGAGCGAGTCCTCCAGGTGGAAGTCGATCTTGGGGCCGTAGAAGGCGCCGTCGCCCTCATTGACCTCGTAGTCCATGCCCAGCTTCTCCAGAGCGGTGCGCAGGCCCTCCTCGGCGCGTGCCCAGTCCTCGTCCGAACCCATGGAGTCCTCGGGGCGGGTGGAAAGCTCAACGTGGTACTTAAAGCCAAACTTTTGGTACACGGAGTCGATGAGGTTGACCACGCCCACGATCTCGTCGGTCAGCTGGTCGGGACGCACAAAAAGGTGGGCGTCGTCCTGGTTAAAGCAGCGCACGCGGAACAGGCCGTGCAGGGCGCCGCGCAGCTCGTGACGGTGCACCAGACCAATCTCGCCGGCACGAATGGGCAGCTCGCGATAGGAGTGCGGCTTGGAGGCGTACACCAGCACGCCGCCCGGGCAGTTCATGGGCTTAATGCAGTACTCTTCGTCGTCAATGACGGTGGAGTACATGTTGTCCTTGTAGTGGTCCCAGTGGCCCGAGGTCTTCCACAGCTGCTTGTTCATGATGAGCGGCGTGGAAATCTCCACGTAGCCGGCCTTGTGGTGGATCTCGCGCCAGTAGTCCAGCAGCGTGTTCTTAAGGATCATGCCGTTGGGCAGGAAGAACGGGAAGCCGGGGGCCTCGTCGCGCATCATAAAGAGATCCATCTCGCGGCCGATCTTGCGGTGGTCGCGCTTCTTGGCCTCCTCCAGCATGCGCATGTGCTCGTCGAGCTCTTCCTTGGTGGCAAAGGCGACGCCGTTGATGCGGGTGAGCATCTTGTTGTCCTTGTCGCCCTTCCAGTAGGCGCCCGAGACGCCGGTGAGCTTAAAGGCCTTCAGCGCCTTGGTGTAGCAGATGTGGGGGCCGACGCACATGTCGATGTAGTCACCCTGCTGGTAGAAGGTGATGCGGGCATCGTCGTCCAGGTCGCCGATGTGCTCGACCTTGTACTTCTCGCCGCGCTCCTCCATAAGGGCGATGGCCTCGGCGCGGGGCTTCTCGTACACGGAGAACTTGAGGTTCTCCTTGACGATCTTCTTCATCTCGGCCTCGATCGCGGGGAAGTCGTCCTCGCTGATCTTGACGCCCTCGGGCAGGTCGACGTCGTAGTAAAAACCATTGTCGGTCGCGGGACCGTAGGCAAAGTCGGCCTCGGGATAGAGACGCTTGATGGCCTGCGCCATGATGTGCGCGGCGGAGTGGCGGATGACGTGCGTGACCTCGTCCTGCGGGAGCTCGGCCACCGAACCGTCATTGTAAAGTGCCTTCATGGGTATATTTTCTCCTCTCGGATGCCTGATGCAAGTGCGTGCGATGCGTTCGGCGTTTTAACTTGCATCATTATAGGCAGGTTGCCTTGGTATACAAGCGCCCGCCGCACCTTAATGGCACGGCGGGCGATTTTCTACGCATGCTTCATCGTGTGGGGTGGGGTGTGGGGCGCGCGTGGCTTGCGGCGTGCCCGTGGCTTGCGGCCGGCCCGGCGATGGATGCGTTACTGGATGCGAGTTCGGCAGTAGGGGCAAACTTTCCAGTGCGCATCGAGCGGGCGATGGCAGCTGGGGCAGACATTGCGAACCTGGGTATCGCACACCGGGCAGACGACGAAGTCCTTCTCGATGGGCGCGCCGCACTGCGGGCAGGTGCCATACTGGGCAAGCTGGCGCTCGCGCAGAGCCATGTCCAGCTCCTGCTCCTCGCGGTCAGACGCGTAGGAGTGCGGGCGCAGGACCAGGTAGGCAATGAGGCCTACAAACGGGATGAGGGCGATGATGCCCCATGCCACGTAGGCGCTGGCGCCGCGGCGGCGAGCGTCGATGAACACATAGACGACCGACAGCACATACAGGGCGATAATAAAGCCGACGAAGGCATAGACGACGCCCATAAGCTGCGGCGACATGAGCTCGGAGATGTACTTGGACATTACGGGTACCTTTCGGAATATTAACAGTTCGGTCAAGTTTACCACGGGGTTTGTTTATATGGGACCACGGCTAGGGGCGGGGCTGATGCGGACACAAACATCTCAATCTGTAACAGGTGGGAGCGGAATCCGGGTCTAGATGTTACAGATCGAGACACAGGCGTCTCTCCCCGACTTCAATCTCGATCTGTAACATCTTGGGCTCCAAAACCCCTCTTACTGTTACAAATCGAGACATTCAAAATCCGCCAAAAGGTTTGTCTTGATCTGTAACATCTACAACCCAAATCATCAGCTAACTGTTACAGATCGAGACGAACGGTTGCCGTAGTTGTCGGCAGACGAGGTTGTCGACGTTGCAGGCTCTCCCCTCGCCTGCCGTTGGCGGGTGTTGCGGGGCTGTTCGCCGCATTGCCGCTGCACTGGGGACGTGCAGACCGTAGGATAGTCCTATTGACATCCTGTCAACTTGTCTTGGAGGCACCGTGGCAGAAACGTTTGATATCGCAATTGTGGGCGCGGGCATTACCGGGTGCGCCATTGCGCGGCAGCTCGCGCGGTTTGACCTTTCCATTTGCGTGGTCGAGGCCGCCAACGATATTGCGCTGGGCGCGTCGAAGGCTAACGGCGGCCTGGTGCACGCCGGTTACGATCCGGCACCGGGCACGGTTAAGGCGCAGGTCAACGCCCGTGGCTGCGAGTTGTACGGTACGTGGGCACAGGAACTGGGCTTTCTGTTCTGCCGCACCGGGTCGATGGTGCTGGGCTTTAACGACGAGGGCCGCGCACAGCTGGAAAAGCTGCGCCGGAATGGCCTAGCCAACGGCGTGCCCGAGCTGTCGATTATCGGCCCCGAGCGCATCCACGAGCTGGAACCGCGCGCAAGCGCCCAGGCCACGTGCGCGCTGTGGTGCCCTTCGACCGGTTACGTTGACCCGTTTGAGGTTGCCATCGCCGCACTGGAGAACGCCGTGGCCAACGGGGTGACGTTTATGCGGTCCGCGTCGGTGGAAGCGATTGAAGTCGCGGGCTCGGGCGACGACGCGCGCTTTACGCTGCTGACGCCTGCCGGCGACGTGCACTGCCGTTACCTGATCAACGCCGCGGGCAACGGAGCCGCAAGCATCTCGCATATGGCGGGCGCCGAAGAGTTCCAAATGGTCTGGCGTCAGGGCAACATCGTGGTGCTGGACAAGGAGCCGCGCACGCTCATGCCGCTCTACCCCGTTCCGACGCCAGTGTCGAAGGGCGTTATCGTGACGGGCACTGTGCATGGCAACACCGTGATCACCGCCACGGCAGCCGTGCGCGAGCCGGGCGACACGCAGACCTATGCGAGCGATGTGAACGCGCTGCTGACCGGTGCGCGCAAGCTGGTGCCCGATCTGGATACGCGCCGCGTGGTGCGCGCATTTGCCGGCGGGCGTCCGGTCATTAAGGGGACGAACGACTTCTTTATTGGGCAGTCAGCCGTGGTGCCGGGGCTGTTCCAAGCGGCGGGTATTCAGTCGCCGGGCGTGGCGAGTGCGCCGGCCATTGCCGAGCGCATGGAGCAGGTGCTGCGCGACGCTGGCGTGGTGTTGCGCGAGCGGGACGACTGGGATCCCGCCCGCGTTGCGCCGGACGACTTTGACCGCGCACCGCTTGAGCGCAAGGAGGAGCTGATCGAGTCCGATCCCGCGTGGGGACAGATTGTCTGCCGCTGTGAGACGGTACCCGAGGCCGAGATCGTGGCCGCGATCCGACGCCAGCCGGGCGCGGTTTCGGTCGAGGGCGTCAAGCGCCGCTGCCGTGCCGGCATGGGTCGGTGCCAGAGCGGTTTTTGCCAGAGCCGCGTGGTGGCAATCCTTGCCCGCGAGCTGGGCTGCGACCCCAGCGAGGTGCTGTTGGAGGATGCCGGATCTTGGCTGGTCAAGGGACCGCTGAAGGGGGTGCGCTAGGATGGCGACGTTTGATATGCGCGATGGACGAGCGGAGGCGAGCGCCGTGGCAACGCAAGCCTTCGACGTGGTCGTCATCGGAGGCGGCCCCGCCGGTATGGCGGCCGCGCTTGCCGCGCATAAGGCCGGCGCACGCGTGGCCATCGTGGAGCGCGAGCAGCACCTGGGCGGAATCCTCCGCCAGTGCATCCACCCTGGCTTTGGCTTGTCGCACTTTAAACAGGAGCTCACCGGTCCCGAGTACGCGCAGCGCTTTATCGACCAGCTGCACGCAACCGACATTGCGCTGTTCCTGAACAGCATGGTGATCGGGATTGATTCGGGCGAGCCTACGGAAGACAACGCGGTCCATACCGTCACGCTCATGAATCCCTCCGGTATGCTGCAGCTCACCGGGCGCGCGGTCGTCCTTGCCATGGGTTGCCGTGAGCGCACCCGCAGCGAGATCAAGATTCCTGGCAGCCGCCCCGCCGGCGTGTTTACGGCGGGCCTGGCGCAGCGATACATCAATATCGAGAACCTCAAGCCCGGCTCGCGCGCCGTCATTTTGGGTTCGGGCGATATCGGGCTCATCATGGCACGTCGCTGCACGCTCGAGGGAATTTCCGTCGAGGGCGTGTACGAGCTCATGCCATACGCCAACGGTCTGCGCCGCAATGTAAAAAACTGCCTGGACGACTTTGGAATTCCGCTGCATCTGTCCACCACCGTCACGCGCGTGATCGGGCACGACCGCGTGGAAGCCGTCGAGGTAAGCCAAGTCGACGAGTGCCTGGCGCCCATTCCGGGGACCGAGCGCATTGTTCCGTGCGACACACTGCTGCTTTCGGTGGGCTTGATTCCCGAGAACGAGCTTTCGGTGGGCGCGGGCGTTGAGCTTGACCCACGTACGCGCGGCGCCGTGGTGGACCAGAGCCTGCAGACGGGCGTGCCGGGTATCTTTGCCTGCGGCAACGTGTTGCACGTGCACGACCTGGCCGACAACGTAACGACCGAGTCCGAGAGGGCTGGCGCAGCTGCAGCGGCGTATGCGCTGGGGACCGACGCGGGCACCGTTCCGGACTGCGAGCTCACCGTCTCCCCTGCCAGCATTGCGGGATACGCGCTGCCGGGACGCATTACGGCCGTGGCGCTCACCAAGCTGAACTTCCGCGTGCGCCGACCGGTCGATGTGGCTCGCGTACGCATCCTCGCGGGCGGTGAGGAGCTGTTCGCCGGCAAGGTCCGCCCGTTTAAACCGAGCGTCATGGAAAGCTTTCCGCTGCCGCCAAAGGTGATTCAGCGCGCACTCGGCCTAGGTGCTAGCGAGATTGTCCTGTCCGTCGACCCTGTTGAGGAGGCGTAAGCCATGAGCACGAATGTGACCGAGACGCTGCAGTTCAACTGCACCACCTGCCCATCCGAATGCCTCCTGACCGTAGAGGTAGAGCGTGACGCAGACGGCGCCGCGGTAGAAGTGCGCTCCGTGACTGACAACAGCTGCCCGCGCGGCGATAAGTTCGCACATCAGGAGCTCACCTGCCCCATGCGCGTGCTCACGACGACCGTGGCTGTCTCCGGCGGCAACGAAGCTCTGCTCCCCGTGCGCACGGCCGAAGCCATCCCGCTGGCACTCCACGCCCAAGCCATGGCCCTCATCCGCGGTCTAGTGGTCAAAGCCCCCATCCGCATGGGCGACGTCGTGCTAGAGAACCTCCTAAACACCAATATCGACCTCGTCGCCAGCATGGACATCGACCCTGCCTAAGTAGCTAATTGGGGACGGAGCTCTTTTAGCTACCCCGCCACCCACCCGGTCCTCCTCTGCAGTTGCGGTGAAATACGGACTGTTTTATGGCTTCAGGCCCCCAACAGTCCGTATTTCACCGCAACTTATGAGGGCGCGCTGGAATGCTAAGGAGTGTCCCAAAGTACCGGCATAAAAGGAACGTCCCTATGTGCCGGGCATGGGATACCATGGTGGCAACCTAGTGAAAGGATGTTTCATGGCACATGTCGATGACCAGCGTGTGGCGCGCGTGCTCGATGCGCTCGAGGCTCAGCACCCCGGCGCACAGCTGCTCGTAAACGACCCGTGGTCGATCTATTACCTGACCGGTTTTTATGCCGATATGTTCGAGCGTTTTTGCGGCGTGCTGCTCGCGCGCGGTGCCGAGCCGGTGATCCTAGTCAACGCCCTGCACCAGCTGCCAGAGTACGACAATGCCCGCGTCGCCTATCACACTGACACCGACGTCGTGGCCGACGCCATCGCTCGCGAGGTCGATCCGACCAAACCGCTCGACATCGACACCGTCATGCGCTCCGGCTTTTTGATGCCCCTTATGGAGCGTCACGCCGCGAGCGAGTTCTTCCTAGGCGACTTTGCCGTCACTGCCGCACGCACCTACAAAGACGCTACCGAGCAGGAGCTTATGCGAGCGTCCTCTGCCGCCAACGACGCCGTGATGGCCGATACCATCAAGCTCGTCCATGAAGGCGTGACGGAGCGCGAAATTGCCGATCAGATGCTCGGTCTGTATCGCAAGCACGGCTGCGAGAGCTTTAGCTTTCCGCCCATCGTGAGCTTTGGCGCTAACGCCGGCGACCCGCACCACGAGCCCGACGACACCGTGCTCAAGCGCGGCGACGTGGTGCTGTTCGACATTGGCGGACGCCATCGCAACTACTGCTCGGACATGACGCGCACGTTCTCTTGGGGCGAGCCAGACGAGGAGACGGCGCGCATCTACGACATCGTGCGCCGCGCCAACGAGGCCGCCGAGGCGCTCATCGCACCGGGCGTGCGCATGTGTGACCTGGACCGCGCCGCACGCGACGTGATTGAGGATGCGGGCTATGGGCAGTACTTTACGCATCGCCTGGGACACTCGATCGGCTTGCAGGACCACGAGCCGGGCGACGTTTCACTCGTCAACGAGCAGGTCGTGGAGCCGGGCATGACGTTCTCCATCGAGCCGGGCATCTACCTCCCCGGCCGCACCGGCGTCCGCATCGAGGACTTGGCCCTAGTTACCGAGTCCGGCGTCGAGATTCTCAACGTCTACCCCCACGATCCAGTCCGCCTAGACTAGCCCTTACCCAATAGCCCCTCAATAAGTTGCGGTGGAATAGTTCCCAGATTGGCCCACAGAGGCATAATCCAGGGACTATTTCACCGCAACTACCATGGGGCCAAGTCGACCAATTTGACAGTCTAGAGATGCGCCACGAAAAAGGGTTATCTACTACGTTTGACCCGCACGGGTCGACCACACCCGCGTTTTCGCAAAACTGGCAAGCCTTCTACCTGCGGTTTTAATTTCGCGATTCTCGCTATGGTCAAGGGTTACCGGTCAAACGTAGTAAATAGGCCCATTTCATGGCAAGCGAGTCAATTCGAGGCGCAGGGTAGCCAAAAAAGTCCCGTCCCAAATTGGCTGCTTTTGAGTTGCGGTGATATACGGACTGTTTGAGGCTTATGGCTTGTAAAACAGTCCGTATATCACCGCAACTGCTGAGGGGATGGGTTAGCGCAGCAGGCCCGCTACTTCACCGGCTAGGGTGATGGTGCCGGCTGCTACGAAGGGCTCGTCTGCGGCATCGAAGGCCGCGAGGGCCTCGGACACGCTCGGGTATACGCCCACGAGCTTATCGGCGTCCACCAGGGCAGCGAGCTCCTCTGCCGGCAGGGCGCGGTCGGAATCGGTCTGGGTCACGACTACGCGCGGAAAGGCGGGAATCAGCACGTCGACGATGCCCGCTACGTCCTTATCGGCCAGCGCAGCACATAGCAGCGTGGGGCGATTCTCCACGCACGGATCGATCTCGTCCAGCGCGCTCACAAAGTTCTCGCAGCTCTGGGGGTTATGGCAGGCGTCAATCAGCTTGAGCGGATCGATCCCCAGCACGTCAAAACGACCCGGCGTGGGGCAGCCCATAAGCGATGCATTCAGCGCATCGTGGTCGAGCTCGCGGCCCAGATAGCTCTCGCACAGCATAATCGCGCACGCAGCATTCTGCGGCTGATAGGCCGGTTTGACCATACTCGACGTATAGATCGCACGCGGCGTGGTGCAGCTAAACTCCACCGTATCGCCCACGTGTGCCGGAAATTTGGTCGTCGTATGGCTCACCACAAGCGGCACCACGCCGCACTCGCGGCAACGGGCATCCATCACGCGCTGGACGCTCGGCTCATGCGTACCCTCGCCCAAAACAACCAAACGCCCAGGCTTAATAACCGCAGCCTTCTCCCCCGCAATGGCCTCGAGCGTATCGCCCAAAATGCGCGTGTGGTCGAGCCCAATGCCCGTAATAGCAACGGCGACGGGATCGGTCGCACTCGTGGCGTCCCAACGCCCGCCCATGCCAACCTCGAGCACGACAACATCCACCGCAGCCTCGGCAAACACGACAAGTGCGGCAGCCGTTAGCAGGTCAAACGGCGTGATGGAATAGGCGCGCTCCCCCGCCGCCACACGACGGGCATTCACACGATGCCCCGCCTCGACAGCTGCCGAAACGCCACGGGCAAAGGCCTCGTCGCTCACAACGCGCCCGTCAACCTCCATGCGCTCGGGATAGCGCACCAGCTGCGGCGACGTATACAGCGCGGTCTTGAGCCCCTCGCCGCGAAGGATGGCGGCCGAAAAACGCGTGGTCGAAGTCTTGCCATTGGTACCGGCAACCTGAATGCAATCAAAATACTCATCCGGACGCCCCAGCTCATCGAGCATATCGACAACCGTCTCAAGCAGAGGACCAGCATCCTCAGAAATCCGCCCCGTATCAGCAGCAAGCCCAACAGCCTCATCAAACGAAAGCAACTCAAACGAGAAAGGAACGACATACGACCCAGAACGCTTAGCCATAACCCAAAGTCCCCCATAACAGAAAAAGAGGCTCATCAAAAAGAATGAGCCCCTCGCGTTGACAATTTCAGCCTTTACCCGATTGCAGCAAGATCAAGGCCACAACCCAGTGGCCCTAACACGCCAGTTGCAAACAACCACGTAACCGCACCAGGAGCGGCCCGACGCTTTGCTCGATACAAGTTCCGCACGCAAAGGACAGCACTTAATGTGCTGTCCGTCTTGCGCAGGACTGTCCGCAGTAGCGAGCAAAGCGTCGGGACGCGCCCCCAAGTTAGACCTACGAGAAGTCAGCAACCTGCGAGTTCAGCGCCGCCAGGATCTCCTTGAGCTCAGCTGCACGGTCCCTCTTCTTCTGGACCACCGCGGGCGCGGCCTTGGCCACAAAGCCCTCGTTGGCGAGCGTCTTCTCGCAGCCGGCGAGCTCCTTCTGCGCCGCGGCGATCTCCTTCTCAAGACGCGCCTTCTCGGCCGAAAGATCAACCTTGCCCTCGAGCACCACAAAGACCTCGACGCCGCTGTCGACCACGGCGATGCTCGCAGCCGGCTTCTCAACGTCGGTACCCATGACCAGCGAAGCGGTGTTGGCCAGCGGCTCGATGGTCGAGCGCAGGCTCTCGAGCTTCTCGATGTCCTCGGCACCGGCACGCACGACCACGTCGAGCTCGGCCTTGGGGCTCAAGCGATAACGCGAACGGGTGGCGCGAGCGGCGGAAACGACGGCGCGGCACAGCTCAAACGCGCGCTCGGCGTCCTCGTCAACATACTTGGCGTAGTCGGCGGGCTCGGGCCACTTGGCGATCATGAGCGCCTCGGCGCGGTCAACATTACCCTCGGCATCCAGGTCGAGCACGCTCGCCGGCATGTTGTCCCAGATCTCCTCGGTGACAAACGGCATGAGCGGATGCATCAGGCGAATGGAGGTATCGAGCACAAAGATCAGGTTGCGCTGCGCTTGCAGACGACCCTCGCCCTTCAGGCGGGCCTTGGTGACCTCGACGTACCAGTCGCAGACCTCGTTCCAGAAGAACTGCTGCAC
>CAVKNR010000029.1:0-10380 GCA_963657575.1 Sodaliphilus sp. | reverse complement strand
TCTCGGGATGAGTTGCGGTGGAATAGGGATTGTTTTGCGCCCGCCGGCCCCTATTCAGTCCCCATTTCACCGCAACTTGGAGGAGGACAGAAAAAGCCCTGTCGCGGGTAGCGGCAGGGCTTTTGGAAGGGGACTTGGTTGTGAGGGCTCGTTAGGCGAGCTTGGCCTCGAGCTCGGCAATGCGCTTGTAGGCATCGATGGTAAAGCGGGCCTGCTTCTCCAGAATCATAGTGGTCATGAGGGTGTCCTGAGCGTGAGCCATGATGAAGGTCATCTCCATCTCGCCACCGCCGGCCTCCTGCGAAAGCAGCTTGGTCTGCGTGTCGTGGGCACCGACGAGCGCATCGCTGGCATCCTTGTGCAGCTGCTCGGCCTTCTCAAAGTCACCCTCGCGAGCAGCATCGAGCGCTGCAAGCAGATCGGTCTGGGCGTCACCTGCGTATGCGACAATCTCGAATCCAACCATCGAGATTTCTTCTTTGGTTGCCATGTTGCGTTCCTTTCACATATGAACCAATGGAGAGCATCGCGTCCGGGCATACGCGCTGCGTTGTGTATGTCAGAAACAATAACATTCAAACAAAAAAGAACAGCGCAAAACGTAATTTCGAGCTATGAACGGTCACTTTTCACCCGTGAACGGTTTTTAAACCAATCTGAACAATATCGAACACAATTAGCGGAAACCCAAACAGGTCCGCACCCTAGCGTATATCGCGCACCGTATCGCCCTCGACGAGCACGCCCGGAAACAGCATGTGCTCCACACCGGGTTCAACGCCCTCAGCGCCGGCAATCTTGTCAACCGCCCACATGCCGACGCGCTTGTTGTCAAAGCGCACCGTGGCCAGGCGACAATCGGGCACGATATCGCCCAAGCTGTCATCAACACCCACCACGCTCACATCCTCGGGCACGTGCTTTCCGCGCGACTCGAGCCCGCGAATGCAGCCATATGCCATGGCATCGTTGGAGGCATAGATGGCAGTACAGGTCGGATCATCCGCCAGAGCCTGGCCTGCGGCATATCCGCTCTGTGCCGTCCAGTCGCCGCGCACGAGCTGCGGGGGCTCAATGCCATGCGCGCGCAATGTCTCGCGCCAGCCTTCCTCGCGCCGCATGCCCGAAAGCGAGCGCTCGGGGCATGAGATAAAGTGCACAGTCTTGTGCCCCCGCCCCAGCAAGTACTCGACAACTTGACGCGAGCAATCGAACTGGTCGTTATCGACCGTTGAACAGAGCGGGTGCTCCAACATCGTAACGAGCACCGTCTGCATGCCGGGCAGCGGCTCGAAGGTTCCAAAGTCCGCCGGCATGCGGTTCATGATCACGACCATACCGTCTACCGGCAGCGCGCTCATGCGTGACGATGCGCCCTCGAGGGTATACGGATGCCCGTCTACTTTAGTGAGAGTGATGGCATAGCCGTGCTTATCGGCGGCGGCGGCAAAGCCCTCCATACGGTCGAGGTTGCCGGTGCCGGTAATATTGAACATGGCGACGCCGACGGTCTTAAACTTACCGCGACGCAGCGATCGACCGGCAAAATTGGGGCGATACCCCAGCTCGCGCATGGCGGCACGCACGCGCTCCTTGGTCTCGGGGCGCACGCTGGGCGAATCGTGAACGGTGCGCGAGACCGTCTGTTCCGAGACGCCCGCGAGACGCGCCACATCCTTAACGGATACCGATTTTTTAACAGCGGCCATAGGTCGATCTTTCTATGTCAACGATGCCATTGGTGACACCCTACGCAGTCATTTTTAACGCCTTCAAGTATATCCAACGCCTCCCCCACCATACGCTCACCACCCAAAACCTACCGTTCACCGACATTTTTGCTTCCCCGAACAGCTTTTGTCGACCAAATGTTAACGTTGCCATTGTGCAAACACAGAGCCACCGGGCGGCTCAAACGTTTACGCGCAAGGAATCGACGGTCCACAGGCACAGGGGCCATCGGTTCGCGTCTTATTTTGTGTCGCAAAATGGCAACGTCAACATTTTGGCAACCAAACGTCAAAAGCTACCATCGTTGCCAACCCACCGACTCTTAGGAGCATTGCATGGAGCAACTCATCGCCATCATCGAAAAGGGCCAGCCCTTTTTCAACGCGATCGC
The DNA here is from genome assembly GCA_963657575.1 of Sodaliphilus sp. Taxonomy (GTDB): domain Bacteria; phylum Actinomycetota; class Coriobacteriia; order Coriobacteriales; family Coriobacteriaceae; genus Collinsella. The sequence continues at coordinate 8,258 of CAVKNR010000029.1, read as the reverse complement.
CCGCAACAAGTACCTCAAGGCGATCCGCGACGGCTTTATCTCCGTCATCCCCATCATCATCTTCTCGTCCATCTTCTGCCTGGTAGCCTCGGTCCCCAACATCTGGGGTTTCTACTGGCCCGATGACATCAACAACGCCCTGTGGAAGTGCTACAACTACTCCATGGGCATCCTGGCCATCGCCTGCGCCGCCACCACGGCCAAGCACTTCGCCGACGCTCAGAACCGCGATCTGCCCAAGAACAACCAGATCAACTTTATCTCGTGCATGTGCGCGGCCATCATCGGCTTCTTGCTCCTTTCGAGCGACACCATCGCCACGGACGCTGCCAGCGGTTTCAACACCACCTACCTTGGTTCCAAGGGCCTGCTGACCGCTTTCATCGCTGCGTTTGTGACCGGCATCATCTACAAGTTCTTCATTAAGCGCAACATCACCGTCAAGATGCCCGAGCAGGTTCCGCCCAACATCTCGCAGACCTTTAAGGACATCATCCCCTTCTCCGTCTGCATCACCGTCTTTTGGGTTTTTGACATCGTCTTCCGCGCTGCTTTTGGCTTCTGCTTTGCCCAGGGTGTCATCCAGGTGTTCCAGCCCCTGTTCACCGCTGCCGATGGCTACATCGGCCTCGCTGTGATCTACGGCGCCATGAGCCTGTTCTGGTTCGTGGGCGTCCACGGCCCCTCGATCGTCGAGCCCGCCATCGCCGCCGCTCTCGTTGCCAACATGACCGACAACCTGGCTGCGTTCCAGGCCGGCCAGCACGCTTCCGCTGTCCTGACCCAGGGTGCCCAGTACTTCGTCGTCTGCATGGGCGGCACCGGCGCCACGCTCGTCCTGGTCTTTATGTTCTGCTTCCTGGCCAAGTCTCAGGAGATGCGCGCCGTCGGTAAGGCCGCCATCGTCCCCGTCTGCTTTGCCGTCAACGAGCCGCTGCTGTTCGCCGCACCCATCGTGCTCAACCCCGTCTTCTTTGTCCCGTTTGTCTTTGCCCCGATCGCCAACATCTGGATCCTCAAGATCTTTATCGACTTCTTGGGCATGAACGGCTTTATGTACACCCTGCCTTGGACCGTCCCCGGCCCCATCGGCACCATCATGGGCCTGGGCTTCCAGCCGCTCGCCTTTGTGATGCTCGCCCTTATCCTGGTCGTCGACTTCGTTCTGTACTACCCGTTCTTCCGAGCCTATGACGCCCAGAAGTGCGCCGAGGAGGCCGAGATCTCCCAGGAGGAGCTCGCCGCCAAGAACGCCGAGAAGGCCGCCAAGCTTAACGATGCCTTCCAGGGCAAGGCTGACGCCAAGAGCGTTGCCGCCGGCGCTGCTGCCGAGGCCGTGAAGGCCGACTCCCCCGCCGCTTCTGCAGCATCCGCTGCCGAGGCAACGACCTCCAGCGACCTCAACGGCAAGCGCGTGCTCGTGCTCTGCCAGGGTGGCGGTACCTCGGGCCTGCTCGCCAACGCGCTGGCCAAGGCTGCTAAAGAGCGCGGCATCAATCTTGAGACCGCTGCCGAGGCCTATGGCAACCACGTGGACATGCTCCCCGACTTCGATCTGGTCGTCCTGGCCCCGCAGGCCGCAAGCTACCTGGCCGACCTGCAGAAGGACTGCGAGCGCGTGGGCAACAAATGCGTCGCCTGCCGCGGTAAGCAGTACATCGAGCTCTCCCAGAACGGCGACAAGTCTCTCGCCTTCGTAAGCGAGCAACTCTCGAAGTAAGTAATGCTCAGGGCCAGCCGACCATCCAAGACCGGCTGGCCCTTCGATTTAGACGATTGGATCATCATGTCCGTTAACCCTGCTAGCGTCACCAACCCGCCTGCGCAGTTTCCCGAGGACTTTGTCTTTGGCGGCGCTACCGCTGCCTACCAGGTAGAGGGCGAGACCCGCACCCACGGTAAAGGCAAAGTCGCCTGGGACGACTTCCTAGAGGCCCAGGGGCGCTTCTCCCCCGATCCCGCTTCGGACTTCTACAACCAGTACCCCGTCGATTTGGAGCTGTGCGAGGAGTTCGGCATCAACGGCATTCGCCTCTCCATCGCCTGGAGCCGCATCTTTCCCAACGGCACCGGTGAGATTAACCCCGAGGGCGTCCAGTTCTATCACGATCTCTTCGCCGAGTGCCATAAGCACCACGTTGAGCCGTTCGTCACGCTGCATCACTTTGACACGCCGCTGCCCCTCTTTGAGAAGGGCGATTTCCTCAACCGCGAGACCATCGACGCCTTTGTGGACTTTGCCACCTTCTGCTTTAAGGAGTACGCCGACCAGGTGACCTACTGGTTCACCTTTAACGAGATCTGGGCCGACGCCTCCAACACCTACATCGAGGGCACCTTCCCCGGTGGCGTCAAGGCGCATCTGGCCGAGGCTTTCCAGTGCGAGCACAACATGATGCTCGCCCACGCCAAGGCCGTGCTGGCCTTCCACAACGGCGGTTTTAAGGGCAAGATTGGCATCATTCAGTCGCTGGAGTTTAAGTATCCGCTCAACGAGAACGACCCCGCCGACATCAAGGCCGCCAACAACGAGCACGTGCTGCAAAACCAGTTCTTGCTCGACGCCACCTTCCGCGGCGACTATGCCCCCGACACCCTCGAGTGCGCCAACCGCCTGGCTGCCGTCTCGGGCGGCACCATCGAGATCCTGGACGAGGACCTCGAGATTATGCGCGAAGCCGCGCTCTACAACGACTACCTGGGCGTCAACAACTACCAGTGCCGCTTCTTGAAGGCTTACGACGGCGAGAACGACCTGCACCACAACGGTACGGGCGAGAAGGGCACCGGGCGCTGGCGTGTTAAGGGTATTGGCGAGCATGTGAACAAGCCTGGCATCCCCACCACCGACTGGGACTGGATCATCTATCCCGAGGGTCTGTTCGATCTGCTCGTCTACATTAAGCAGCGCTACCCCAACTACAAGCAGATCTTCATCACCGAGAACGGCATGGGCTACAAGGACCCCTACAAGGACGGTTTTGTGGACGACCAGCCGCGCATCGACTACATCGAGCAGCACCTGCGCTGGTTGCTCAAGGCCATGGAGGTTGGCGTCAACGTGGGCGGCTACTTCCTGTGGAGCCTGCAGGATCAGTTCTCCTGGACCAATGGTTACAACAAGCGTTACGGCTTCTTCTACGTTGACTTTGAAACCCAGAAGCGCACGCCCAAGGCAAGCGCATACTGGTATAAGCACGTGGCGCAGACCCGTCGTCTGGACTAGTGACTGGCGGGGTTGCCCGCTCACATAACCTGTCCCCATTTCTCAGCCGGGGGCGACACGTCACACGGCGCGCCGCCCCCGGCCTTTTTTGGGCGGACCGCGTCGCACGTTTGTCTCGATCTGTAACATCTAGCCGAGTTTTTGGGTCCTAGCTGTTACAGATTGAGACGAACAGGATTGCTCTTTCCGAAGAATCTAAATCTGTAACACGTAGCCCGCTTTTGACCGTCTACCTGTTACAAATCGAGACAAACGGAGTAGGACCTAACCCCGTATGTCCCTAACAGTCGAGCGTTCGACCAGCGTACTCGGCACATGAATCGCCTCGATAGACGAGCTCTCTCCAATCGCCGCCTCAAACGCAAGCTTACCGACACCGCGCAAATCAAATCGCAGCGTCGTCAGTCGATTGTGAGGAACAAGTCCCTCGAGTGCGTCGTCGATACCAACCACGCTCACGTCGTCGGGCACGGACAGGCCCGCGTTCTCGAGCGCGGCGATAACGCCCAGCGCCATCTGGTCATTTGCCGCAAGCACGGCAGTCGGCGCCTGCGACCCGCCGGCAAGCACCTCGGCCGCAATCCGCTCGCCCATGGCGTACCCACTGTCCGCACTCCAATCGCCACGCAGCATCGGAGCGGCATCGACATGAGCACGACCCAGCGTATCGCGCCAACCGGCCTCACGAAAACGCGAGGAAATCGAGTTTTCCGGACCCGCCACAAACCGCATATTCGAGTGACCATGTTCCAGCAGATAATTGGTCAACAGCTCGCACGAACCATACTGGTCGGAGTCGATCGTCGTGCAGCGCGGATGCGCATACATGGACAGGATGACCGTTCGCACTCCCGGCTGGGGAACAAACTCCTCAAAATCGGGAGCCATGCGGTTCATGTTGAGAATCATGCCGTCGACGGGTCGCTCGACCATGCGGCGCGAGGCATCGGCAAGTGTATAGGGCTTGTCGCCGCCCATCTCGATCATAGTGACGGCAAAATCGTGCTCGCGCGCCGCTTGCATGATACCCTCGAGCGTCGCCAGGTTACCGACACGTGTGATGTTGTACATGCACAGGCCAATAGAACGATACGACCCGCCGCGCAACGCCGCTCCAGCAAAATTGGGACGAAAGCCCAGCTCTTCCATGGCGGCCAGCACACGCTTGCGCGTCTTTTCCGTCACGTTGGGCATACCGTTGACCACGCGAGACACAGTCTGGCGGCTCACGCCAGCGAGCGCCGCAACCTCTGCCGCGCTCGCCGAATGACCATTCCTTGTCTGCTGAGCCATGCCTTCCACGCTAACCTGCTTCCCAACTATTCCCCGCGCCCATGGCGCATCGTACATACATCGATAACGTGCTCATGATACCCGAGCCATATACCACAACATGAAAACTTCTGTCAATCAAAACCGCTTACCGAACAAATACAACCGTTCGCGGCTGTTTGAAGTTGTTTTGTTTCTATACATCCCAGCCGGATGTTAACGTGCTCATTGTCAAATGTTCACGTGCTCATTTTGGTTCTAATCATTTTAAGATAGTGTTTATCGGGCTTTTTCACCGCTGAACGCTAACCAGGGAGCCTCCTGAGCGCAAACGCACAATATCGAACAGCGAGACGAGAGGGTGTATGCATATGTCTTTGCTAAACCGCGTACAGCAGCTGCCGAAGGGCTTTGTTTGGGGCGCCGCAACCGCCGCGTACCAAACGGAAGGTTCCACGAAGGTGGCAGGCAAGGGTAAGACCATGTGGGACGATTACCTTGTCGCCCAGGGTCGCTTTTTGCCCGACCCGGCCAGTGATTTCTACAACCGCTACGAGGAGGATATCCGCCTTTCTGCCGAGCATGGACTCAACGCCATCCGTGTGTCCATCGCCTGGACCCGCATCTTCCCCAACGGCGACGATGCCGAGCCCCTCGCCGAGGGCGTTAAGCACTACCACGAGCTGTTCGCCTGCTGCAAAAAGTATGGCGTCGAGCCCTATGTGTCCCTGCATCACTTTGACTCCCCCGCCGCCCTGTTCAACCAGGGCGACTGGCTCAACCGCAAGACCGTCGACGCCTATGTGCGCTATGCCGAGTTCTGCTTCCGCGAGTTCCGCGAGGTCAAGAATTGGTTCACCATCAACGAGCTCATCAGCCTCTCGCACTCCCAATACATCCAAGGCAACTTCCCGCCCAACCATCACTTTGATGTGACGAGCGGCATCCAGAGCCAGCACAACGAGCTCGTTGCCCACGCCCGCGCCGTCAACCTGTATAAGGATCTTGACGAGACCGAGCACCTGGGCGGACGCATTGGCATGGTCAACGTCCTGACGCCGGCATATCCTGCCACAGACTCGCCCGCCGACCAGCACGCCGCCGACCTGTACAACGCCTTCTACACCGACTTCATCATGGACGGCGCCTTCCTGGGTCACTACTCCGCGCGCACCCTCTCACTCATCAACGAGATTCTGCGTGCCAACAACGCCACGCTTACGGTTGAGGACAGCGACATGGAGGAGCTCGCCAAGGCGGCGCCCCGCAACGATATGTTCGGCCTCAACTACTATCAGTCGGCGTTTATCGCCGCCTACGATGGCGAGTCCACCAACAGCTTTAACGGCACCGGAGACAAGGGCACCTCGTGCTTTAAGTTTAAGGGCGTCGGGCAGCAGGTCGATATGCCGGGTATCCCCACCACCGACTGGGATTGGCTCATCTACCCGCAAGGCCTCTACGACACGCTCAAGCACATCAGCGCCACCTATCCCAACCTCCCCGTCATCTATATCACCGAAAACGGCCTGGGCCACAAGGACCCCGAGCCCGACGCAAACGGCATCGTCGCCGATCCCGAGCGCATCGACTTTGTCGACCAGCACATGGAGAAGGTGCTCCGGGCGCGCGCCGAGGGCGTCGACGTCCAGGGCTACTTTATCTGGAGCCTGCAGGACCAGTTCTCGTGGGCCAACGGCTATAACAAGCGCTACGGCCTGTTCTACATCGACTTCGACACGCAAAAACGCTACATCAAGCAGTCGGCACTCTGGTACAAGGAGCTCGCCGACACTATGGCGGACGCGCAGTAGCGCATCGCCTCGCTTTCCCCCGAGAGGGGAGCGGCCCTATGCGATACAAACCCAGCCGCTCCCCTCTCTCCCCCTGGGACCGACCCCGCCTGCACCCGGGCTTTTAGCAAGCGGGAGACCATATAGGTTTTCAACGTCCATGCCATTAAGATTTCATGCAAAGAGGAGCGTGAACTATGGAATCGATCGTTAAGTTCTTGGAGAAAGGTCAGCCGTACTTCGACAAGGTCTCTAAGAACATCTACCTTCAGGCCATTAAAGACGGCTTTTTGGCAGCAATGCCCATCATCCTGTCTTCTTCTGTCTTCCTGCTTATTTCGACCCTGCCGGGCGTTGTCGCCACGGTCGGCGGCTTTACGCTGCCCGACTGGTGGAACGTCGACGTCGTGAACTTCTGCAACAAGGTTTACAACTTCACGATGGGCGTCGTGGGCATCATGGTCGCCGGCACCACCGCAAGCGCGCTGACCGGCTCCAAGAACCGCCGCATGCCTGCCGGCAAGGCCATCAACGCCACGAGCACCATGGTCGCCGCCATGTGCGCTATGCTCATCTTGGCCGTTACCCAGACGAGTGCCAAGATCGACGGCGCCGATGTCTCGGTGTTCTTTACCGACAACATGGGCACCAAGGGCCTACTGAGCTCCTTTGTCGCCGCATTTGCCACGGTCAACATCTATGCCTTCTGCATTAAGCGAGACATCACCATCAAGCTGCCCAAAGAAGTCCCCGGCGCCATCGCCCAGAACTTCCGCGACATCTTCGCCTTCAGCTTCTCCATCCTGTTTGTCGCCGTCATCGACGTTATCTGCCGCACCTGCTTGGCCGTCCCGTTTGCCAACGTCATCTCCACGCTGGTGAGCCCGCTGTTCGCCGCTGCCGATTCCTACGCCGGCCTCGCCCTCATCTGGTTCATGATCCCGCTGTTCTGGTTCATGGGCATCCACGGCCCCTCGGTCGTTAAGCCTGCCCTCAACGCCGCGCTGTTTGGCAACATCACCACCAACCTCGCCACGCTGCAGGCCGGCGGTCACCCCGCCCTCGCCCTGACCGAGAACTTCGGTAACTACATCGGCGAACTCGGCGGCACCGGCGCCACGTTCATTGTCCCGATCATCTTCCTGCTCTTTATGCGCTCCAAGCAGCTCAAGGCCGTCGGCAAAGCCTCTGTCGTACCCGTGATGTTCGCCGTCAACGAACCGCTGCTGTTCGCCGCGCCCATCATCCTCAACCCGTACTTCCTGATCCCGTTCCTGTTTGCCCCCGTGGCCAACGTCCTCATTGGTAAGTTCTTCATCGACTTTTTGGGCATGAACGGCTTTATCTATGCCATGCCGTGGGCACTCCCCGGACCGATCGGCACCTTCATCGACACCAACTTCCAGCCGATCTCTCTGGTCCTGGTTGTCGTCCTGCTGGTCGTTGACTTCTTAATCTACTACCCGTTCTGCAAAGCCTACGACAACGTCCTGTGCAAGCAGGAGGCCGAGACCCTGGCCGAAGAAGAGGCCGAGGAGACCAAGGCCGTCAAGACCGCTGCCGCCCCCGCCGTTGAGGCTCCTGTTGTCGAGACCGCTTCTGCCACTGAGGCCTCCGCAGCTCCGTCCGCCCTTAAGGGCAAGGATCTGAGGGTTCTGGTTCTGTGCGCTGGCGCCGGCACCTCTGCACTGCTCGCCAACGCGCTTAAGGAAGGCGCCGACGAGCTGGGCATCGACATTACCGCCAACGCCGGTGCCTACGGCAGCCACTACGCCATCATGGACCAGTACAACGTCATCGTCCTGGCTCCGCAGGTTCGCACCTATTACAACGAGATGAAGGCCGACACCGACCGCCTGGGCATCACGCTGCTGTCGCCCAAGGGCAAACAGTACATCGACCTCACTAAGGATCCCAAGGGTGCCGTCGCCTGGATCGAGGAAAACCTCGAGGCATAAGACGCTGAC
>CAVKNR010000028.1:0-10545 GCA_963657575.1 Sodaliphilus sp. | reverse complement strand
CCCGCCGCGATGAGTATGACCGCCGCCGTGAGAGCTTTGCCGTTATGGATGAGAGTACCGCCGGCGTGCCCCACGTGCGCGGCGAGCGATCTTCGCGTAACGGTTTTACCGTCCTGGATGGCTCTGCGACCGACCCCGCAGCCCGCCCGCGTCAGCGAACGGCGCCGCAAGGTCGTCCTCAGCGCCCCACTCCTCGCAATGCGGGCGGCGGATATAATCGAATCGATTTGAACTCAGACCCGTCGGCGCGTCTGCGTACCGACGGCCAGGGACCGCGTGTACGAAGGGACTACCATGACCGATAAAATGACCGTTGCTATTGCAGCCGGCGGCACGGCAGGGCACATCAACCCCGCGCTCGCCTTGGCCGAAGAGCTGCGTGACCGTGGCCACCACGTTGTGTTCGTGGGCCAGTCGCGCAAGCTCGAGGGTCGTCTGGTCCCCGAGGCTGGGTTTGATTTTGTGCCCATTACGGTCACGGGCTTCGACCGCTCCCGTCCTTGGACGGCGCTGACCTCGCTGTGGCGTGTCAACAAAGCCAAGCGTGCGCTCGCCAGTCATTTCTCAAAGGTCGGCAAGCCCGATGCCGCCATTGGTTTTGGTGCCTATGTCGAGGTTCCGCTGCTGGGGTGGTGCAAGGGCGCGGGCGTTCCGTATCTGCTGCATGAGCAGAACTCTGTTCCGGGCCTGGCCAACAAGATGATGAACTCCCACGCCGCCCGCGTGTGCATCTCGGTGCCGGCAGCGCGTTCGGTCTTTGAGCGCGAAGGTGACCCTGACCACGTGCTCATGACCGGCAACCCCGTACGTCGCTCGGTGATCGAGGGCGATCGCGCTCGCGGCCGCAAGGCACTTGGCGTTCCCGAGGACGCTACGCTGCTGCTCGTCTTTGGCGGTTCACTTGGCGCCCAGCACCTCAACGAGCGCGTGGTTTCGCTCAAAAACGAGCTGCTTTCGCGCAAGAACCTCTATGTGTTGCATTCGACGGGTGCCGACGGCTTTGAGGAGACCGAGCGCGCTTTGGCGCTGACGCCCGAGGAGGCGAAGCGTTACCGCGTCCAGTCTTACATCGACAACATGGGCGATATGCTGGCTGCTGCCGATTTGGTGCTCTCGCGTTCGGGCGCATCGAGCGTGGCCGAGATCGCTGCGCTCGCCGTACCTTCGGTGCTCGTGCCGTATCCGCATGCGACGGCCGACCACCAAACCACCAATGCCCGTTATCTGGTCGACGCCGGGGCCGGCGTGCTCTGCGCCGATGCCGATATCGACGGTTCTGCCTTTGCCGATGAACTGCTGCACCTGGTCGATGACGCGGCGGCGCGCGACGCCATGCGTCAGGCGGCGCGTGGTCTGGCTCAGGATAGGGCCGCCGCTCTTCTGGCCGATGCGGTAGAGGGTTTGCGTTAGTTAGACGGGATATCGTCGGTCGCCCTCGCGCTGATGCGGTAGGTGCGGTACAGTTAACGGGTTACAGGCAGTGTTTACGCAAGGAGTACACGAGCACATGGCTGATTCCCAGACTGCAACCTCCGCGCCCGAGTTTAAGAGCGCCCACTTTATCGGTATCGGCGGCGCCGGCATGAGCGGCATCGCCCTCGTTCTTCACGAGCGCGGTTATGCCGTTACCGGCTCCGACCTTAAGACGTCACGTTATATCCGCCAGCTTACCCGCGCTGGTGTGAAGGTGCATGTGGGCCATGAGGCCGCCACGATCGACGAGGTCAAGCCCGACGTGGTTGTTGTCTCCACCGCTATTCCGGAGTCCAACCCTGAACTCGTGCGCGCTCGCGAGCTTGGTATTCCCGTGTGGCCCCGTGCCAAGATGCTCTCTGCTTTGGGCCACGGCTACACCACCGTCGCTGTTGCCGGCACGCATGGCAAGACCACCACGTCTTCGATGTGCGCCACCATGCTCGACCGCATGGGTCTGGATCCGAGCTTCTTGATCGGTGGCATCGTCGAGGGCTATGACACGAACGGCAAGAACGGCTCGGGCGACTACTTTGTCGCCGAGGCCGACGAGTCCGACAGCTCCTTCCTGTTCCTGAACCCCAACGTGGTCATCGTGACCAACGTCGAGGCCGACCACCTCGATCACTACTCGGGTATCGAGGAGATCGAGGCAACTTTCGCCAAATTCATGAGCCTGGTGGGCGAGGACGGCACCGTCATCGTCTGCGGTGAGGACCCGCATCTGGTCGAGCTCGCCAAGTCGACGGGTCGTCACGTGCTTTCCTACGGCTTTGCCGAGAGCAACGACATCGTCTGCATGCACCCGGATGTCAAGGGCATCCAGAGCGACTTTATCGTTCGCTTTGAGGACGGCACTGAGCACGCTGTGGAGATCAAGAGCAATCCCGGTCGCCACAACATGCTCAACGCCACGGCGGTGCTCACCGTCGCCCATGTCCTGGGCCTTGACATCGACGCCGCCGCCAAGGCGCTCTCGAGCTTTGAGGGCGTCCGCCGTCGCTTTACCCACGTGGGCGATATCGATGGCATCACCGTGGTCGATGATTACGGCCATCACCCCACCGAGATCAAGGCGACGCTTGCTGCTGCTTCGTCGCTGGGCTACAAGCATGTCGACGTCGTGTTCCAGCCGCACCGTTATTCGCGCCTGCAGGCCCTGTGCGACGACTTTGCCGACGCATTTGCCAATGCCGATAAACTGCTGCTGATTGATGTGTTCTCGGCTGGCGAGATGCCCATTCCGGGTGTCACCTCTAAGATGCTCGCCGATACCGTGCGCGCCAAGCATCCTGGCAAGGAGGTCGTGTACTGCTCCAGCCGTCTTGAGCTCAATCAGGAGCTCGAGCAGATGGTGGGCGAGGGCGACCTGCTGCTCACTATGGGTGCCGGTGACGTTACGACCGTCGGCCCCGAGTTCATTGAGTATCTGACTGCCAAGAAAGACGCTTAAGTCTAATGGGTCTGTTTAACGCCGTCATGGCGCTCTCGGGCATGATCGACACGGATGTGATCGAGGACGAGCGCCTTGCGCGTCATACGAGTTATCGTATCGGCGGCAAGGCCGACCTCTTTGTTACGTGCCATAGCTATCATGCCCTCCGCCGCGCCGTGGCGGTGCTCGATCGCGAGCAGGTGCCGTGGGTCATCATCGGCAAGGGCTCCAATCTGCTGGTTGCCGATGGCGGTTATCGCGGCGCCGTCATTTCGCTCGGACGTGAGTTTCAGCGCACGGTTGTTGCCGATGACGGTTGTACGCTGACGGTCGGTGCGGGCGTGATGTTTGCGCGCCTGGTCAACGATGCCCTATCGCGTAGCCTCTCGGGCCTTGAGTTTGCCGTTGGCATCCCTGGCTCGGTCGGCGGTGCGATATCTATGAATGCCGGCACACGGACCGAGTGGATTGGCTCGCTGGTTGAGGATGTCGTAACGTTTGACCCGGCATCCGGTATCAAACATTATGCGGGGTCCGAGATCACTTGGGGCTACCGCGAATGTAGCCTTCCCCGCAATGAGATCATCCTCGAGTGCGTGCTCAAGCTTAAACCGGCGCCCAAGGCCGACATTCGCGAGCGCATGGAGCGGTACCTGACGAGGCGCAAGCGTACGCAGCCCATGGGTCGCGCATCCTGCGGGTCGGTCTTTCGCAACCCGCCCGATGCGAGTGTGGGCAAGCTTATCGAGGATTGTGGATTAAAGGGTTTTTCGATTGGCGGCGCGGAAGTTTCGCCCGTTCACGCTAATTTTATCGTTAATAACGGAACTGCCTCGGCCGATGACGTTGCCGCGGTTATCAGACATGTGCACGGAAAGGTGAGGGAGGCGTATGGCATCGAGCTCAGACCGGAAGTTAAATTCCTCGGCTTCTAGAGCATCGAAACCCACCTTCCGCCGCGCCGGAGGGCGTTCCGGCGCGCCTGCCAAACCTCAACGCAATACCATCGCGCACTCTAAGTCTGTCGGGCATGTTCGACAGACCAGTCGTCCGGTCGTCGGCTCGCAGCTCGGTAATCGTTCGGCCGCAAAAAAGTCCTCGCGTCCCTCGGTGACGTCAAAGCCTGTTATGGGCGCCAAGCCTGCCCGTCCTATGGCAACTCCTAAGCCCTCGACGGGAACTAAGGCGGCGCGTCCGGGTCGCACGCTGGGCGCATCGAAACCGCGCTCGCTGACATCGGTGCCGGCTACCGCCAAGAAGCCTTCGGGTAAAAAAGGCGTCAACCCGTTGTCTTCACTTGGGGCGATGGCAAATAAAACGTCAGACGCCGCTTCTCTCGTTACAGGCAAAGGCAAAATCGTGGGCGGCGTTCTGGCCGTCTTGGCCGTGCTCGTCGTCGTTGCCGTCGTGGTGATCAACTCTGGATTGTTTACCGCCACTGATATTCAGATTCAAGGCAGCGAGCATGTGACGAAGCACGATGCTATCCAGCTGATCGATTTGCCCGAGGGAACGTCGCTTTTTAACGTCGATCCCGACCAGATTACCGAGGACCTCAAGCAGAACCCGTGGGTCTCGGGCGTGGATGTCCAGCGTCAGTTCCCGCATACGCTCATCATTACGCCTATGGAGCGCAAGGTCATCGCAATTGCCTATATCAGCTCCGATGACCTTGCCTGGGCCATCGGGGATGATGACACCTGGATCGCCCCGCTGTCGACGTCGGTCGAAGTGGATGACCAGGGCAACGTCATCACGACGGGGCAGGGCTCAAATACCCTGACCGGCATTGATGCCGCGCTGGCGCTCGCTAAGCACTATGGCGCGGTGTTGTTGACTGATGTCTCGGCGGATGTCGCTCCGGTTTCCGGCCAGGCGGTGAGCTCCAAGGCCGTTAAGGCTGGCTTGGATTATGTGCGTGGTTTTTCGAGCGAGTTCTTGGGACAAGTCAAGGATATTTCCACGCCTTCGGTCGAAGCCATCTCGGCAAACCTCAATAACGGCATTGAGGTGTCGCTGGGCGATTCGAACGATATCGTCAAGAAGGAGCGCGTAGTCACCAAGCTGCTTTCGCAGGTAGAGGGCGTAACGTATATCAATGTGCGCTCTCCGGGTAACTATACATTTAGGAACGCTCCGACCTCGTAGCGCTGGTTGATGCTTTGTTGAGGGGCCATACCACGCCGTTTATCTGGTTTGTTTGGTTTTCACGGTCAATTATTTGACTGATACGTTCATAATGTGCAAACATAATACGGTTTACCTTTGCATTTACTTTCAACCTGAAGGTTAATGTGCGCAGGGGTCGACCCATGCTATGGCTATAACCTTTGTTCGGAGGACCGACATGCACGAGACAGAGATCAACAACTACCTTGCCGTCATTAAGGTGGTCGGCGTCGGCGGCGGCGGTACCAACGCGGTCAATCGAATGATCGAAGAGGGCATCCGCGGCGTCGAGTTTGTTGCCATCAACACCGATGCTCAGGCACTCGCGATCTCTGATGCCGATATCAAGGTGCACATCGGCACCGACCTTACCCGCGGCCTGGGCGCCGGCGCCAACCCCGAGGTTGGCCGCAAGGCTGCCGATGAGTCCCGCGACGACATTGCCGAGGCGCTCGCTGGCGCCGACATGGTGTTCATCACCTGCGGCGAGGGCGGTGGCACCGGTACCGGCGCTGCTCCCATCGTTGCCGATATCGCGATGAACGAGGTCGGTGCGCTGACCGTCGCCGTCGTGACCAAGCCCTTCACCTTCGAGGGCCGCAAGCGCAAGAAGAGCGCCGAGGAGGGCATTAAGACCCTCTCCGATTGCGTCGACACCATGATCGTCATCCCTAACGATAAGCTGCTCGACATCGCCGAGAAGAAGACCACCATGCTCGAGGCCTTCGCGATTGCCGATGGCGTCCTTTCCCAGGGCACCCAGGGCATCACCGACCTCATCACCGTCCCGGGTATCATCAACCTGGACTTCGCCGATGTTAAGACCATCATGAAGCAGGCCGGTACCGCCATGATGGGTATCGGTACCGCTTCTGGGGACACCCGTGCCGTCGACGCTGCCCAGCAGGCTATCTCCAGCCCGCTGCTCGAGAGCTCCATCGATGGCGCCACGCGCGTCCTGCTTTCCATCGCCGGCTCCAAGGACCTGGGCATCCAGGAGATCAGCGACGCCGCCGACGTTGTCGCCAATGCCGTCGACCCCGAGGCCAACATCATCTTTGGTACCGTTGTCGACGAGTCCCTGGGCGACCAGGTGCGCATCACCGTTATCGCCACGGGCTTCTCCGATTCCAACGTCAACCGTCAGGACGAGCTCTTCGCTGCCCAGCAGTCGCAGAGCAAGGCCGCTGCTTCTGCCGAGCCGCAGCGCACCGCTCCGGCTGCCAGCCCTGCTCAGGCTGCCCCGACTCGCAACGTCGGTGGTACCGAGCTGCCCAACTTTGGCAACGATCAGTTTGAGCTTCCCGACTTCCTCAAGCGCGGCAGCTTCTAGTTCGTTTTTATCAACGACCTGCATGGGGTGCGTCCGATTGGGTGCACCCCTTTTTTGTTGTGGTTCGTCTTTGTAAACGAAAGCCTCCAATCTCCTTACGTTCCCTTTACGTTTGGTCCGTACTGTTGCGGGTATCCTTTTGATGAAGTATGGCAGCCGTATGACACGGACTGCTGCGGCGTCGCCGCGATACTTGTGTTATTAGGAGGCTTTAGTATGGCAGCACGTGCGGACAACGTTTCGCGTGTCGACCATGATGGAGTTACGTTGGTGGAGGGCGCGACGACCGATGTTCGCTTTGCCTTTACCGAGCGCACCGGTGGCGTTTCCGAAGATGCGTACTCCTCGCTCAACCTGGGCTCGCATGTAGGCGATGACCCCTTTGCTGTTCAAGAAAATCGTCGACGCGTACTCGAGGCCATGGGGGCCGCCGAGCGTGAGCATAATCTGCTTGTTCCCAATCAGGTGCACGGCGACCATGTCGTGACGGTGACCTCGAACGGCGCCGACGATCTCGAGAACATTCGCGAGCAGATTGCTGAGGGCTGTGATGCCATCGTCTGCACGGCCCATGAGGTGCCCGTGCTGCTCTGCTTTGCCGACTGCGTTCCCGTGGTGCTGGTCGCCCCCGGCGGATTTGCCGTGGTGCATTCCGGATGGAAGGGCACGATCGCGCGCATTTCCGCCAAGGCGTGTCAGGCGCTTTGTGAGGTAGCCGGTTGCAATGCGAGCGATGTTTCTGCCTATATCGGCCCCCATATCCTGGGTGACGAGTACGAGGTTTCCCAGGAGCTCATGGATCGCTTTGCCGCCGAGTTCGCGTGCATCGATGCTACCGCTTCCCGTATGCTTGATCTTTCCGCCGCCATTCGCGAGGCGCTGGTGGATGCCGGTGTTGATGCGGATAGGATTGTGGATACCCAACTTTCGACCGTTCGTCAGAACGACCGCTTTTATTCCTACCGCAACGAGGGTGGCACCTGCGGGCGCCATGCTGCGATCGGCGTGATGCTATGAGAAAGATCGCATCGGTCCTGAGTGCAGCAGTGCTTGCGCTCACGCTGTGCGCCTGCTCTTCGGGATCTTCTACGTCTTCTATTACCGTGGCCGGCTCGACCACCTGCCTTCCCATTGCCGAGATCGCGGCCGAGGGCTTTAAGGAAGAGACCGGCATCGACGTGCTCGTCTCTGGCCTTGGTTCCTCTGCGGGCATCGAAGCCGTTAGCGCCGGCACCGCCGACATCGCTAGCTCGTCTCGTGGCCTCAATGCCGACGAGCAGGATTTGGGCCTGACCCCGATCGTAATTGCGCACGACGGCATTGCAGTCATCGTGAACGACGACAACCCGGTCGACAATCTCTCGACCGAGCAGCTCTGCGATATTTACGCCGGCAAGATCACCAACTGGAAAGAAGTCGGCGGAGAGGACCTGAAGATTCAGGTCATCAACCGCGACGAGGCGTCCGGTACGCGCGAGGCCTTCCGTACCATCGTGATGGACGGCACGCCGTTCGATCGCCGCTCGGCTGTTCTTTCGGGCACGGGCCAGGTACGCGATGTCGTGTCCCGCTCGCGTGGCGCCATTGGCTACATCTCGCTGGGTTTTGTCGAGAGCCTCAATGCCAAGACTTCGGTTAAGGCCGTTTCGGTCAACCATGTCGAGGCATCCGAGAAGACGGTCGCAAGTGGCGGCTATCCCATCTCGCGTGACCTTTACTTCTTTGTGAAGGGCACGCCTTCGCAGCAGGCGCAGGACTACATTGACTATGTGACATCCGAGAAGATGGACAAGCAGATTCGCGAGGCGGGCTTTATTCCCGTCACCAACGACGGAAAGGGGAGTGAGTAGCGTGGAAGCACAGGAAACCCCCCAGATTGAGCATGAGGCGCAGGCGCCCAAAAAGCGTGAGCTGGCGTTGGTGTCACGCAGCACCTATCTTAAGGAGAAGGCGCTGCAGTGGATCTTCTTTGCCTGCGCGTTCTTGGCGGTCGTCACCGTCATCCTGATTTTTGTCTTTACCACGTACTCGGCGCTGCCGGTCTTTACCGACATTGGCCTAGCGGACTTCTTTAGCTTTACGTGGGCGCCCTCTGAGGGTCACTACGGCATTATGTCGCTGCTAGCGGGCTCTGGCCTGGTGACGGTCGGTGCGCTCGCCATGGGCGTGCCCCTGGGTGTGGGTACGGCTGTGTATCTGGTCGAGATTGCCAGCAAGCGCGTGCGCAAGCTCATCAGCCCCGCCGTCGACCTGCTGGCGGGCATCCCCTCCATCATCTACGGCTTCTTTGGCATGGTCATCATCCGTCCGTTTATCGCGCAGCTGACCGGCGGTCTTGGCTTTGGCGCGCTGACGGCGTGGTTCGTGCTCGCCATCATGATCGTTCCCACCATTACCACGCTCACCATCGATGCCCTCAATTCCATTCCCATGGGCATTCGCGAGGCATCCTATGCCATGGGTGCCACCAAGTGGCAGACCATCTACAAGGTCGTGCTTCCTGCAGCCAAGCTGGGCATCGTCGATGCAATTGTCTTGGGTATGGGGCGTGCCATCGGCGAGACCATGGCCGTGCTGATGGTCGTGGGCAACGCCCCGGTCATTCCGGATAGCATCTCGAGCCCCATCTCGACGCTCACGAGTCAGATCGCGCTCGACATGAGTTATTCCTCGGGCCTGCACCGCTCGGCTCTGTTTGGCATGGGCGTGGTCCTGTTTATCATCTCCGCTGCACTGGTGGGTATCGTCCGCCTGATTTCCAAGAAAAGGGGGTAGGCTATGTCCGATTCCGTTGACACGATGGTCGATACGACCTCGTCGCGCGAGCGCATCAAGCGTGCCCTTTCCCATGGCAAGAAGGGCCGCATCAACAAGGACCTCTCCAACAAGATCATGCTCGGCGTGTTTCGCGCCGCGGCCTATATCACCACGCTGGTGCTGATCGCCATCATCGCCTACGTGGTCATCAACGGCCTGCCGCATATCTCGCTCGACTTTATCTTCGGCTGGCCGCAGGGCGTCAACGCCGAAGGCGGCATTTGGCCCACGATCGTCTCGACCGTCTACGTGACGGCGCTCGCCATGCTCATCTGCACGCCGGTTGCCGTCCTGGCTGCGGTCTATCTGGCCGAATACGCCAAGCAGGGCAAGATTGTCGACATCATTCGCTATGCTGCCGATGCCCTGGCCTCGGTACCCTCCATCGTTATGGGCCTCTTTGGCTACGCCTTGTTTGTCGAGGCTATGGGTCTGGGCCTTTCGATGGTCTCGGCCGCCCTGGCGCTGGCACTTCTGATGCTGCCCATCGTCATGCGCACCACCGAGGAGGCAATCCGCGCCGTTCCGCGCTATATCCGTTGGGGTGCATATGGCCTGGGCGCCACCAAGTGGCAGGTCGTCTCCAAGATCGTGCTTCCTTCGGCTTTTGGTCGCATCGCCACCGGCATCGTCCTTGCCATCGGCCGCGCCATCGGCGAGACTGCCGTGGTGCTCTACACCATGGGTCAGGCCATCAATCTGCCTATTTCGCCGCTCGATTCCGGCCGCCCCATGACGGTCCACCTGTACCTGCTTGCCAACGACGGCATCAACATGAACGCAGCCTATGGCACCGCGCTTTTGCTGATGGCGATTATTCTGGCCTTCAACCTGTTTGCGCGTTATCTGTCGCGCAAACGCCGCTAGTTAAGGAGTCCCATGTCCGTCTATCAGTCCGCTCCCACGCTGGAGCAAGCGGCCATCACGGCCAAGGATTTCAACTTTTGGTACGGTGACTTTCATGCGCTGACGGGGCTCGACCTCAACATCGCCAAAAACGCCATCACCTCGTTTATCGGTCCTTCGGGCTGCGGCAAATCGACGTTTTTGCGCTGCATCAACCGTATGAACGACCTGATCGAGGGCACCCGCGTCGAGGGCACCATGACGCTCGACGGCAACGATATCTATGCCGAGGGCGTCGACCCGGTCGACCTTCGCCGCCGCGTTGGCATGATTTTTCAGCAGCCCAACCCGTTCCCCAAATCCATCTACGAGAATGTCGCTTTTGGCCCTCGTCTGCAGGGCGTGACTAGCAAAAGCGACCTCGATGACATCGTGGAAGAATCGCTCAAGCGCGCCAACCTCTGGAAAGAGG
>CAVKNR010000027.1:0-10701 GCA_963657575.1 Sodaliphilus sp. | reverse complement strand
TTGACCACCTTGCCGGAATCGTGCGCGGCATAGACCTCGCTCACGCGGCCGTCATCATCCAAAATGACCACATGCGTGGCAAAGCCGTAGCAGATGTGACTCTTGGGGTTGGGAACGTCGGCGCCCAGCTTGTCGGTCGGCTCCAGGTACACGTAGCCAAACTCGCATCCCTCGAGCGCCTTGATGGTTGCCGCGGGATTCTGAGGATGCATACCCTGGCCGGCGACGAGCTCCTGCGTTCGCAGCTGATAGGCGTGGCCGTCGTCGTACTCGATCTTGACGCCGTCGCCATGCGCGCTCACGGGAGCATCGGGCGCGGGCTTGCCGGCCTCGATGTCAAGCATGGCATCGCGCAGCAGGAAGGCGGCGCCGCGCACGGCCTCGCCGGTCACGACCGTCTGACGCGAACCAGACGTGGTGCCGGAGTCGGGAGCGTTCTCAGTGGAGCACTCGCCGTTGGCGATGCAGCGAAGCGGCAGGCCGCATGCCTCGGCAACGTCCTGCAAAAAGACGGTGTTGCAGCCCTGGCCGATGTCGGACGTGGCGGCGTAGACCACGGCGCGGCCATCCTCGATGCGAATCTTGCAGCGGCCGGCATCGGGCAGGCCAACACCCACGCCAGCGTTCTTCATGGCGCAAGCAATGCCGGCGTGTCCGGGATGCGCATAGTAGGCATCCTTGACCTCGAGCAGTGTCTCCTTAAGCGCCGTGGAACAGTCGGCAATTTGGCCGTTGGGCAAAACCTCGCCCGGCTCGATAGCGTTTCGGTAACGAATCTCCCACGGATCCAGGCCGACCTTTTCTGCCAGCAGGTCGATCAGGCTCTCGAGCGCAAACTCGGACTGGCAAACGCCAAAGCCTCGGTACGCGCCGGCGGGCGGGTTGTTGGTGTAGTAGCCAAAACCGCGAATGTCGGTGTTCTGGTACTTGTAGGGGCCGACGGCATGCGTGCAGGCGCGCTCGAGCACCGGGCCGCACAGCGACGCGTAGGCGCCGGTGTCAAAGTTGATCTCGCAGTCCAGACCGGTAAAGTTGCCCTCGGCGTCGCAACCCAGCGTAAAGGTGCCGTCCATGGCGTGGCGCTTGGGGTGGAACGCAAGCGACTCGGCGCGCGTGAGCTTGCACTTCACAGGACGCTGGAGCTTATATGCGGCGAGCGCGGCCAGGTGCTGGATGGACACGTCCTCCTTGCCGCCAAAGCCGCCACCCACGAGCATGGTCTCGACGACCACGCGCTCGGGCTCGTTATCCCAGCCAAACATGTGGGCGCACTCTTTGCGCGTGTCGTAGGCACCCTGGTCGGTCGACTGCACCTTGACGCCGTTCTTGTAAGGAAATGCCACGGCGCACTCGGGCTCCAAGAAGGCATGCTCGGTAAAGGGCGTGGTAAAGCGCTGCGTCACAGTGAACGCGCTTTCGGCCAGCGCCTTGGCGGCGTCGCCGCGCGTCACGTGGCGGCTCTGGCACACGTTGTCCTTGAGCTCCACCGTGTTGCCGAAGGCAAAGAAGCTGTCATGCAGGCGCGGGGCGTCGGCGGCCCTGGCCTCGACAATGTTGCGCACGGGCTCCAGCGGCTCGTAATCGATCTTTACGAGCTTCTTGGCCTTCTCGAGCGTCGCCTCGTCCTCGGCAACCACCAGCACGATGGCGTCACCCACGCAGCGGGTGATATCGCCCTGGGCGATCATGACATCCCAGTCCTGGATAAGGTGGCCGACCTGGTTGACCGGCACGTCCTCGGCGCGCAGGATGCCCACCACGCCGGGAAGGGCCTCGGCCTTGGAGGTATCGATGGAGAGCACACGGGCGCGCGGATACTTGGAGCGCACGGCGCTGGCATAGGTCAGGCCCGGCTGATCGAGCCCGTCGATGTCGTCGGGATACTTGCCCTCGCCGAGCACCTTCTTGCGCACGTCGATACGGAAGGCGCGCTTGCCCACGCCGTAGTCGTCGCCGCGCTCCAGGTCCTCGTCTATCTGCTTTTCGCCGCGGAGCACCGCAGCGGCCAGCGAGATGCCCTCGATAATCTTTTTGTAGCCGGTGCAACGGCAGACGTTGCCGCGAATGGCGTACTTGATCTGTTCCTCAGTGGGCTCGGGGTCCTCGGCGATGAGCGCCGCACCCGCCATGACCATGCCGGGAATGCAAAAACCGCACTGCACGGCGCCCACGGCGCCAAAGGCGTACACAAAGGCCTCGCGCACGTCCTCGGGCAGGCCCTCGACGGTCACGATGTTGCGGCCGGCGGCAAGAGCGGTGGTCAGCACGCACGCCTTGACGGCCGCACCGTCCACATGGATGGTGCAGGTGCCGCAGGCGCCCTCGGAGCAGCCGTCCTTGGCGGAGTGAATGTGCAGGTCGTCGCGCAGATAGCGCAGCAGTGGTTTATTCTGAGTCGTCGTGTGCTCGACACCGTTAACGGTAAAAGTGAATTCCTGTGCCATGGTGATTCCCTTCTACACGCCGGCGGCGATGCCGGTGCGGTCGTGGATGGCGCCATGCGGGCAGACGACGGCGCACATGCCGCACGACAGGCAGTCCACGCCGTCGATATGGGCGCAGTTGTCCTCGATGCGGATAGCGCCGGCAGGGCACTTTTTGGCGCACATACCGCAACCGATGCAGCTCGTGTCGCAGACCTTGCGCGCAATGGCACCCTTATCGGTGTTGTTGCAGCGCACCAGAATGTTCTGGTAGCCGGGGACGAAGGCAATCACGCGCTGCGGACACGCCATGCCGCACAGGCCACAGCCCGTGCACTTGGAGCGGTCCACGCGTGCGATGCCATCGACCAGCGCAATGGCGCCGTGGGGGCAGGCCGTGACGCAGGCGCCACAGCCAATGCAGCCTTCGCTGCAGCGGGCGTCGCCGCCCGCGGAAGCACAGCCGCTTCCGCAGGCAACGTAGGCCACATTATGTTGAATGGATTTGGCCATAAGAGACTCGCCTATTTCTTAAGAAGGTACGAATAGTTGTCGCGCACAGCCCTGATGGTCAGGCGGACGGCCTCGGGAAGACCGGTGTTGACGGCATCGACCGAGACGGTGCGGACCGTGCCGGCGACGCGAACCTTAAAGTGGTCCTCGTCCACGGCCAGGAAGCCCTCGTTCTCGGAGTTCTCCATGTCCTCCTCGCTCCAGAACAGGGTGAGCTTGTCCTTGTAGGGACGGCCCTCCTGGTAGGGGCAGAACACGGCGCAGTTGCCGCACTCGTTGCACATACCGTCGACGTGGACGACCTGATGCTTGGCCAGGCCCGGCACCTTAATGGCCACGTTGGCGCGGTTGGGGCACACGTCGCAGCAGACCTCGCACACCGAGCCGCAGCCCAGGCAGCGGGTCTTGGTGCAGTTGCGCTTGTCGCGGCACAGCGACCCCTTGCGCTCGTAGCAGGCGTCCTCGCGGCCGGCCTGAGCATTCTGGTCGGCGTACTTGTTAAAGTCCACACCGGCGATGGCACGGGCGACCTCGGCGGCATCGGCGATAGCCTCGACCACGGTGGCAGGACCGCGACGGCAGTCGCCGGCAGCCCAAACGCCCTCGACGCCGGTGGAGGTGGCGGCAAGACGGCCGCGACGGTCGTGCTCGACGCCCGCGGCATCGTACAGGCTGGCATCGATGCCCTCGCCCACGGCGCAGATCACCGTGGTGGCGGAAAGCTCGACGGTCTCGCCCGTGGCGACGGGGCTGCGACGGCCGCTTGCATCCGGCTCGCCAAGCTCCATAACGTCGCAGGTCAGCACGGCGCCGTTAAGCGCCTTGGGGGCCAGCAGCTCGCAGAACTCAACGCCGTCGGCAAGAGCAAGATCGAGCTCTTCCTCGTCGGCGGGCATCTGCTTCTTGGTGCGGCGATACACCAGGCGCACGTTTTTCACGCCAGCCAGGCGCTTGGCCACGCGGGCCGCGTCCATGGCGGTGTTGCCGGCGCCAATGACCACGACGTCCTCGCCCAGCTCGAGCTTCTCGCCCTTCTTGGCGGCCTCGAGGAACTCCAGCACATCGAGCTCGGCGCCCTCGCCCAAGCCCGCAGAGCCGGGCATCCAGGCACCGGTGGCCACGACCACGTCGGTAAAGCCCTGGGCCTTGAGCTCGTCAATGGACTCCACGCGGGCATTGAGCTGCACCTTGGCACCAAAGGCCAGGCAGAGCTCGGCATCGTGGGAGATATCGTCGCTCGCGATACGGAACTCGGGGATCACGTGACGGACCACGCCGCCGAGAGAGTCGCGGGCCTCGAAGATGGTGACGGACACGCCGGCGCGCGTCAGGAAGAACGCCGTCGCCAGACCGGCCGGGCCGCCGCCGATAACGGCAACGTTGCGCTCGCCGTCGTTGGCGATGGCCTGGGCGCGCAGCTTGGGCAGCACGGCGGTCATGGCCTCACGGGCGGCCTTGAGCTTGCTGGCGCGAATCTGGGCGCCCTCGGGCTCGTAGAATGCACGCTCGCAGGCACGGCCGCAGGGATGCGGGCAGATGGTGCCGGTAATGAACGGCAGGGCGTTGCGCTCGATGATGATGTTGAGTGCGTCCTCGTAGCGGCCCTCGTCAACAGCCGCCAGATAGGCGGGAATATCCTGCTGGATGGGGCAGCTCGTGCGGCACGGCGTGGTAAAGCAGTCGGAAAGCGGGCTCTTGCCGGCGACCTTGCGGTCGGGCAGCGGGCGCAGCGGCTTCTTGTAGAGCGGGTTGGTGAGCGAATCGGCCTGAATCGCGGTCACGGCCTCGAGCGAAATGCCCTCAAACGGCTTGCCGTCCAGATCGGTAAACTCGCCAGCCATCTGGCTAAAGCGCTCGTAGCCACCGGGCTTGAGCACGTCGGTCGCCAGGGTGACGGGCCAAATGCCGGCATCGTACAGGGCGCGGATGTTGTAGACCGTGGCGCCGCCGGAGTAGCTGATGCGCAGCTTGCCATCAAACTGCTCGGTAATGCGGCGGGCAGCCTCGATGGTCAGCGAGAACAGCGAACGGCCGGACATGTACATCTCGGTGGAGGGCAGCTCGTTCCTCGTCACGTCGACGGGGAACGTGTTGGTCAGCTTGACGCCAAACTCCAGGCCGCGCTCGGCGCACAGGGCAATCAGGCGCTCGAACATAGGCACGGCATCGGCCCACTGCAGGTCCTCGCGGAAGTGCGTGTCATCGAAGACGATGTAGTCAAAGCCCAGCTCGTTGAGGCGCTGGCGGGCAAACTCATAGCCCAGCAGCGTGGGGTTGCACTTGATGTAGGTGTTGAGACCCTTCTCGGTAATCAGGTAGGTCGCGATGCGCTCGATCTCCGCCGGCGGGCAGCCATGCAGCGTGGACTCGGTAATGGAGTTGGAGACGCGCGCCGGGATGGACTCGACAAACGCAGCATCGACATGCTCAAACTTGTCCAGGTTGGCGAGCGCCCACGTGCGGCACTCGTTCCAAACCTCGGAGCCGCTGGCGTCCTTCATGCCCTCGATGTAGGCATCGACCTTGGGGCTCTTGATGCCCTCGAGGTCATAGCCCACGGACATGTTGAAGACAAAGCCGTCCGGGCTTCCCAGGCCGTACTCGCGAGCGATGAGGTGGCAGGCGAACCATGCCTTCACGTACTCGGCAAAGGCCTGCGGAACCTCGAGCTCGGTCGACCACTCGCAGTTGTAGCACTCGTCCTGTGCCACGATGCAGGGCTTGTTCACACACTTGGAGAGCTCCTCGCCGTCCATAACCTGAACGGTCTTGAGCTCAAAGAAGCGGGAACCGGCCACGTAGGATGCCACGATGTTCTGGGCAAGCTGCGTGTTGGGGCCGGCGGCCGGGCCAAACGGAGTCTCGATGCGCTCGTCAAAAATGGGAAGCGCGCCCTCCTGGTTGGTCGTAACCATCTTGCGCACGCCAAAGACGGCGCCCTGAGTCTTGTGCTCCTCGATGATCCAGTTCATCAGCTGCGAAAACGGGATCGGCCTCATGATGTCGCTCATAATGAGTTCCTCTCTGTAACGCCCGGCGAGACCGCGCGGCGGGCGCAAATACGGTGTAGCGCTAGCACAGCGCCGGCGACCCCGCGGAGGCCGCCTATGCGCGCGCCGGATGTGGCGAAACATCCGACGCGCGCGAATCTACTTGTGAATTAGTAGGTGCGATCGTTGAGCGTGCTCCAGAGCTTCTTGGACTCGGCCATGGTCCACGCGTTGATCTTGTCCTCATCAATGCCAACGAACTCGCGATCCTTGTACAGGACGCGGCCGTTGATGATGGTGGTGCGGCAGTTTTTGCCCATCATGCCAAAGAGCATGTGGCCGTCGATATTCTCCTCGCTCAGCGGCGTAAAGGGCTTGTAGTCCATAACGATAACGTCGGCGGCAGCGCCGGCCTCGAGCACACCGAGCTTGCGATCGAAGTACTTGCTCGCCATCTTGGCGTTGTTCTCGAACAGCATGGTCATGGCCTCACACCAGCCCACGTTGGGCATGGCGGCGTTGTGACGCTGAATGATCAGGAAGACCTTAAGGCTCTCGAGCATATCGTGGGTGTAGGCGTCGGTGCCCATGCACACGGGGATGCCACGACGGAAGAACTCGAGCACGGGGGCGCAGCCCACGGCGTTGCCCATATTGGATTCGGGGTTGTTGACCAGCCAAGTGCCGGACTCCTTGACGATATCCATCTCGGCAGGCGTCACGTGGATGCAGTGGCCGAGCATGGTGTCGGGACCCAGCAGGTTGTGCTGCAGCAGGCGCTCGACGGGGCTGATACCACCGCGGTTGAGGCGGGAATCCCACACGTCGTTCATGCCCTCGCACACATGGATGTGGAAGCCGGTCAGGCCGTTGTTGGCCTCGGCCATCTTATCCATGGTCTCGTCCGAAAGCGTAAAGGTAGCATGCCCGCCAAACATGGCGGCGATCATGTGGTTGTCGTTATCGCGACGCTCCTTGGCGGCCCACTGGGCAAATTCGGCGTTCTCGGCAATGGCCTGGTCGCACTTTTCCTGGCCGCGGCGATCGGAGACCTCGTAGCACAGGCACGAACGCATGCCCAGCTCCTGAGCTGCATCCTTAATGGTAAAGAGGCTTCCCGGGATCTCGCAGAAGCTCGCATGGTGATCGAAGATCGTGGTGACGCCATCACGGATGGAGTCCAAAATCGTGGCATAGGCGCTGGCCTTGGTGCCGTCGAGCGTCAGGTTGTCGTCGATCTTCCACCACTGCTGCTCAAGATTCTCCAGGAAGTTGGTGGGGTTGCAGCCCTTAATGGCGAGGCCGCGGGCCAGACCCGAGTAGATGTGGGTGTGGCAGTTGATGAGTCCGGGCATGATGAGGTTGCCCCGGGCATCGACGTACTCGGCATCCGGGTACTTGGCCTTGAGCTCGCGCTCGGGGCCCACTTCGACGATCGTATCTCCGTCAATGGCGACCGCACCGTTTGGAATGAACGGGGTCTGAGCGTTGCGGGTAAAGACGGAACCGTTAGCGACCAGAAGCATAAATGCTCCCTTCAACATCAGAGGCGGGGTTTGACACCTCTGACATGGCGGAAGTGCGAAGCGCCGGCCTACACCGGAAACGGGCCCTCTCCCGTCAACGCTTCACCAAAGGGACGAGCCCTTTGAAGTGCGGCTTGGCGCCGCATGGCGTCGGCGGACGAGGCGATGCGTCCGCCGACGAATAGCACCGAATTGGTTACTTCTTGCTCTCGGGCAAGACCAGATCCACGGCAGCGTCCTTGGCAGCATCGATGTGCTGAGCCACGACCGGCGTCTGCGGAAGGATCAGGTTAAGGACAATGGCCATGATGGCGGTGGGGGTTACGGCATTGGAGCCGATGACGGTGGACACCCAGGCGGGCATACCCTCGCCGGCAAGGCAACCGCTGGCCATCCAGATACCCAGGCCAAAGACGACGGAGGTGCCGACGATGGTGGTAGTGCGCTGCGTGAGGCCCTCGCGGGTGAACATGCGCACGCCGTTCATGGTGATGGTGCCAAAGACGCCGACGGTCGCGCCGCCGATGACGGGCTGCGGGATAGCGGAAAGGACGGCAGAGAGCTGCGGGAACAGACCGGCGATGGCAAAGACGGCCGCAATGATCACAAAGACCCACTTGTTGACGACCTTGTTGGAGCAGATGATGCCCACGTTCTGGCCAAGGGCGCTGGTGGGAAGACCGCCCAGCAGGCCGCCGACCATAGAGGTGAGGCCCTGGGACACAATAGCGCCGGAGAGCTCGCGCTCGGTGGGCATACGGTCGATGGAGCCCAGGCAGGCGGCGGAGACGTCGCCGATAACCTGGATGGCGACCATGGGGAACACGACGGCGAGGGTAATGCAGACCTCGGGATCAAACTCGAGCGCGTAGGGCATGAGCTTGGGAAGGGCGAAGACCTGAGCGGTGGCGACGCTGGAGAAGTCGATCATGCCAAAGGGGATCGAAACGATCATGCCAACGATCATGCCAAAGAACACGGATCCCAGCTTGAGCGTGCCCTTGCCAAAGTTGGCGAGCGCAAAGACCACAGCGAAGGTGATCAGGGCGACGCACCATGCCTGCGGGGTGCCCCACAGCGGCGTACCCATACCGCCGGCCATGTACTTGACGGCCGTGGGATAGAGAGAGACGCCAATGGAGAAGATGACCGTACCGGTCACGACGGGCGGGAACAGCCACTTGATCTTGCTGTAGGCCAGACCAAAGAGGACCGCAACGGCGCCGCCGACGATCTCGCCGCCCAGCAGCGCGCCAAAACTAAAGCCCGAGGCGCCCATGGCCTGAAGGGCCGGCAGGAACGCGAACGAAACGCCCATGACGATGGGCAGGCCGCCGCCGATACGACGGAAGGGAGCGAAGGCCTGAAGGGCCGTGTCGATTGCCGAAAGAATGAGCGCAACCTGAATGATGTCGGTGCTCTGCTGGCTATTAAAGCCGTAGACGCCGGCCATGATGACCGCCGGGGTAATGATACCGGCAAACGATGCCAGTACGTGCTGAAGGGCACACGGGATCATTTCCTTAACGGGAGGCATGCCTTCGCGAGTGAACAGGGCTTCAGTGCCGTTCGTAACCGTCTCCTGGGTCATTTGACCACCAATCCTCGAAGTAGTTGTTTTCGCATCTAACGCTCTATTGTGACGCAGTGCGGGGTTGAGGTTGTGCCTTCATTGCATATCGTATTAAAGATGATTCTCATTCTCAATAATAATTTTTTGTTATCAGACTATTCTTCAGCTGAAATAACGCATTTCCGCAGGTCAGGAAAGTGTCTGGTCAAAATAACATCTAACATTTCTTTTGGTCAACCGTTTACCGCTAAATTCCTACCGTTCGTCTTCATTACGCAATGTACCTGCGGATATACGAGATGATGGGCGGCGTGTTACCATGAGAAAAAATTGTTATGAACATTTCCGATTTCACCCAAAGGAGTTGCCCGTGAACGAGACCGTACGTCGCTTTTTGCCGATGGTCGATTTTCTGGAGCAGATACTCGGCAAAAACAGCGAAATCGTGCTGCACGATTTCTCGGATCCCGACCACGCCATCGTCGATATTCGCAACGGCATCGTGAGCGGCCGCAAGGTCGGCGGTCCCGCCACCGATCTGGCACTCAAGATCATGCACGACGCCAAGTATCGCGACCTGCCGTTTATTACGGGCTACGAGGGGCGCGGTGCCGGCGGCAAAACGTTGGAGTCAGCGACGTACTTTATCCGCGAGAATGACGAGATCGTCGGTATGCTCTGCGTCAACACCGACCTCTCGACCGTGCGCTCCATCAACGCCATGGCGCAGCAGCTCATGGCGTGCTTCGACGCGGCGCCAACGCGCACGGAGCCCGCCCCTATCGAGGTCGAAAGCCTTTCGGAGTCCACACAGGAGCTCATCGACCGCAGCATTGCCGAGTTGCTGAGCGCGCGCGGGCTGGATGTGGCGTCGCTTGGTCAGAGCGACCGCGTGGACGTCATTCGCCACCTCAACGGCAACGGGGTGTTCATGCTCAAGGGCGCCGTGGCCTGTGCCGCCGCCGCGCTGGGCATCTCAGAGCCCAGCGTCTACCGCTACCTGCAAAAAGTCCGCAAGGAAGGCTAACAAGCAAAATGAAGCGCGGCTCCACAAGCGATCCGTCACTTGACAAAAGACCCTGCAGCTCGCACGCGCTGCAGGGTCTTTTTGCATGTCATGTTTAGTTGTGGCCAACGCCTTAGAGAGCGGCGATGACCTCGATCTCGACCAGACCGCCAGCCGGAAGGGCGGCAACCTGGAAGGCGCTTCGCGCGGGGAACGGGGCCTCGAACTTGGAGGCGTAGATCTCGTTCACGGCGGCGAAGTCGGCGATGTCGGCCAGGTAGACCGTGGTCTTGACGACATCGGCAAAGGTGGTGCCGGCAGCGGTCAGCAGGGCCTCAACGTTGGCGAGGGACTGCTTGGTCTGGGCCTCGACGCCCTCGGGCATCTTGCCGGTCGCGGGATCGATTCCCAGCTGGCCGGACAGGAACACCATGTTGCCGGCCTGGATACCGGGGGAATACGGGCCGATGGCTGCGGGTGCGTTATCGGAAGACACGACGGTCTTGCTCATGTTTTTCTCCTTGCGATCAATTGAGAGAGCGTGAGCGCGGTGTTCACACCGGGAGGCACAGTTCGGTCTGAACACCGCGCTTGATTGGGATAGTACTCAAGGTTTCCGCGCGATGCAAGATTATTATCACGTTGCGAGAATATTTTATCGCCCAACGGT
>CAVKNR010000026.1:0-10875 GCA_963657575.1 Sodaliphilus sp. | reverse complement strand
TGCCTACCAATACCCTCCTCGTCCATCTCACCACGCCGCTCATCGGCACGCCCGAGCAGGCCTCGTTTGAGCGGTCCGTTGATGGACAAGCCAATGAAGGGGCACATTTTAAGCTCCCCGTGCTCAATCTTTCGGTCGATCAGCTGCAGCTCCCCCAAGTAGCCTGCAACGATGCTAATCGCTGCTACCACTGCAAGCACGCCGGCTTTACCGCCATCGTCAACCACGCCAAGTCGCTCGGCTTTCCCACCGTCATCGATGGCAGTAATGCAAGCGATCGCGGTGACTACCGCCCCGGCATGCGTGCGGCAGAAGAGCTCGGCGTACGCTCACCCCTTATGGAGGTCGGCTTTACCAAGGACGAAGAGCGCGAGCTGCTGCGCGCATGGGGCTATCCCGTTTGGAACCTGCCGGCGGGAGCATGTCTTGCCACCCGCGTCCCCACGGGCGAGGAGCTTACGCGCGAGAAGGTCGATTTAATCCGCGCCTGCGAGGATTACCTGCACGATCTTGATCTGGCACAGGTACGCGCGCGCTTGGTCGGCGGCCGCATGCATATCGAGGCCGCACCCGCAGATGTTGCCAAGATTGCCACCCTCGGCGGTGCCGCTGTCGACGACAAGGGCAAGACCCCGCTGCCCGCCGTTATCGAGTCCGCGCTGCGCGAGCTGGGCTGCGACCATATCTCCCCCGAGGTCACCCCCTACATTCACGGCAACATGAACCTTTAGGTTACGCCGTTTTACAAACGGCGTAACTGCTCGGCGCTGCGCGGGCTCCGGACACATATGCTCAACCTGGACTGCGTTAACTGACCTGTCAATAAGGGACAGGTTTGTTTTGGCAGGTTTTATCTTGGGAAAATATCGCGAGGCAGTCGCCCCTCTAGCACCCATCAAACTTCGAGAGACGATAGAGGGGCAATTCGGCTGCATCTACTTCTTCCGATAGCGGCGGTTGCGGCTCGTCGATGAACCCATTACTTCGATGAGCCCTTTATCCGTCATTTTTGGCAGATGGTAGCTGACGGACGAATTTTGGCATTCCGTCTCTCTAAAACAAGGCGCTTATCTCTCTAACTTTAGAGAGATAAGCGCCTTGTTTTAGAGAGACATTAAGAGAGATGTATCGAATTCGCTGCTAGATTGCCTAATGCTATCTCTCTAACCAACCTTCTCTTTAGAGAGACATTTAGAGAGATGAGCGCGACCTCTCTAATCAAGGGCTCCACTCTTTAAGGTGCACACTTCCTAACCGTGCCCTAAGTTGCGGTGAAATAACTCACGATTAGCCTGCCAAAAAGGGATAGGTTTATTTTGGCAGGTTTTATCTGGGGAAACGCAAACAGGGCCGCGACACCTATATGGCGTCGCGGCCCTTTTCCTTGGAGAAGGATCGATTGATTGAACGGGATGACCGTTCTAGTCTTCGAGTCCGCTATTGATGAGCTCCGCAATCTCAACGGGATCGGTGCTCGCGCGCACCTTGTCGCGGAAGCCGGCGTCCATCAGCATTACGGCAGCCTTGGAGAGCAGGCGCAGATGCGTGGTTCCAGCCTCGCCGGCAGGCACGTACAGCGCGAGCGCAACATCGACGGGCACCCCATCGAAGCTCGGCCATTCAACGGGCTCGGTCAGTTTAAGCACGGCAACGCCCGGCGTGTGGATCGCGTCGCTTTTGGCATGCGGAACGGCAAAACCGGCGACAAGGCCGGTCTCGGCCTCGTTCTCGCGAGCAATGAAGGCGGCCTCTACGGCAGATGCGTCATCGGCAAAGCCGAGCTCGATGGCCTGCTCGGACAAATAATGTAGGGCGTCCTCGCGCGAGGCGGCGGTATACCCGATTGTCACTTGGTTGGCAGATACAAATCCCATGGAAACCTTCCTTACAACACGGACCTGACCGCAGCTTCGATGCCGTCGGCGTCCAAACCGTACTTGTGCAGCAAATCGACCGCAGGGCCGGACTCGCCATACACATCGCGCACGCCGACGCGACGCATCGGCACCGGATGCTGCTCCGCGAGCACCGAGGCCACGGCCTCGCCAAGACCACCGATAATCGAATGCTCCTCGGCAGTGACCACACGACCGGTCTTCTTGGCGCTGGCAACCACCAGGCGCTCATCAAGCGGCTTGATCGTGTGCATATTGATGACCTCGGCATCGATACCATCGGCAGCGAGCGCCTCGGCAGCCTCAAGCGCCTCGGCGACCATAAGGCCACAAGCGATGATGGTCACATCGGACCCCTCGCGCACGACCACGCCGCGACCAATCTTGAACTCATAGTCCTCGTGATCGTTAATGACCGGCGTTGCCAGGCGTCCGAAGCGCATGTAGACCGGTCCCTCAAACTCATAGGCGGCGCGCACGCAAGCGCGAGCCTCGATGTCATCGGCGGGAACGATTACCGTCATGCCCGGGATCGTGCGCATGAGCGCGATGTCCTCGCAGCACTGATGCGTGGCGCCGTCTTCACCGACCGAGATACCCGCATGCGTGGCACCGATTTTGACGTTGAGGTGCGGATAGCCAATGGAATTACGCACTTGTTCATACGCGCGGCCGGCGGCGAACATGGCAAAGGTGCTCGCAAAGGCGACGTGGCCCGTGGTCGCAATGCCGGCGGCGAGCCCCATCAAGTTGCTCTCGGCAATGCCGGCATCGTAGAAGCGCTCAGGGTGCGCAGCCTTAAACTTACCCGTCTGCGTAGCGGCAGCCAGGTCGGCATCGAGCACTACAAAGTCATCGTGCTCATTGCCCAGCTCGACGAGCGCCTCGCCGTAGCTTACGCGCGTGGCGACTTTTTTGACCTCTGCCATTAGAGCTCCTCTCCTGCTGCCGCAAGCTCGGCCATGGCCTGCTCAAACTGTTCATCGTTGGGCGCCTTGCCATGCCAGCCAACCTGGTTCTCCATAAAGGAGACGCCTTTGCCCTTCACCGTCTCGGCGATGATAGCGACGGGCACGCCGGTCACCTCACGAGCCTCGGCGAAAGCCGCCTCAATCTGTGTCATGTCGTTGCCATCGGCTAGCTCGATCACATGCCACTTAAAGGCGCGGAACTTGTCAGCGAGCGGCATGGCCGAGTTGACCTCATCGATCGTGCCGTCAATCTGCAAGCCGTTGTGGTCGACGACGGCAACAAGATTGTCGAGCGCATGGTTGCCGGCAAACATGGCCGCCTCCCACACCTGGCCCTCCTCGCACTCGCCGTCGCCCAGCAACGTGTAGACGCGGTAGCTGTCACCCCAGTGCTTTGCGGCGAGTGCCATTCCAACCGCGGCGGAGATACCCTGACCGAGCGATCCGGTGGACATATCGATGCCCGGGGTGTCGTTCATGTTGGGATGGCCCTGCAGTCGGCTGCCAATATGGCGGAGCGTCTCGAGCTCTTCGACGGGAAAATAGCCGCGATTTGCCAACACCGAATACAGGCCCGGCGCCGCGTGACCCTTGGAGAGCACAAAGCGATCGCGATCGGCCTTGTGAGGGTCAGCAGGATCGATATTCATTTCCTCAAAGTACAGATACGTCATGATGTCGGCAGCACCGAGCGATCCACCCGGATGTCCCGACTTGGCCGCGTGAACCGCAGTCACGACACCCTTCCTGACCTCATTGGCGACCTTCGCCAGCTCCTGGTTGGTCATACGAATTCCTCTCTTGAGAACAACCCCGGCACCGGATGACGCGATGCCGGGGCAATCCACTCGTTAAGCCTGAGCGACGACCTTCTGCCAATCAGCCTCAAAAGAGGCAAGGCCCTGGTCGGTCAGCGGGTGATGCAAGCATTTCTTAAGAGCGGCCATGGGGACGGTCGCAATGTCGGCACCAAGCAGCGCCGCCTGGGTCACATGGTTGGGCGTGCGGACCGAAGCGGTGATGATCTCAACGGTGTCGTCGACGTTCTTGCCGGTCCAGTCATAGTTCTTGATGCAAGTCACAACATTGTCGAGCTGCGAGATACCGTCCTCGGCGATGTCATCGAAGCGCCCCACAAACGGGCTGATGTAGCGAGCGCCGGCGTTGGCGGCCATCAAGGCCTGGGTCGGCGAGAAAACAAGCGTCATGTTGACGCGCACACCTGCGTCGGCCAGGGCGCGGCAGGCGGCAAGGCCGGCCTCGCACACGGGAAGCTTAACCACGATGTTGGGAGCGAGGGCGGCAAGACGCTTGCCCTCCTCGATCATGCCCTCGGCAGTAGTCGCGGTGGACTCGGCAGACACGGGCAGACCCTCGCAGAGCTCGGCAATCTTGAGCATATGGGGCTCAAAGTCGGCAAGCTTGCCGCCGGTCTTGGCGTACAGGGACGGGTTGGTGGTAACACCGGCCAGGCAGCCCCAGCTCTTGGCCTCGGCAATCTCGTCCAGATTGGCGGTATCGATAAAGAACTTCATGGTGAACCCCTTCAAAGGAAGCTAAAACTCAAAAGAATGGGACAAAGGGACTGCCCCTTTGTCCCATGTGCCGGGCCTGCAGCTGGGACATGCCCCAGGCCCGGCGTCGCGTAGGAAAAGCTACTTACTCGGCAAGAGCGGCCTCGATGCGGGTCGTGACGCCCTTGAGGTTAAGACCGACGACGTACTGCTTGATCGGGCGCTTGATGTGCTCGATCACAAAGCGCTTGCCGTCGATGTCCTGGGCAGCGAGGTTGCGATAGAGCTTCTCGACCTGCTCCTTGACCTCAGGATCGTTGAACGCATAGTGGCCGGAGACATCCAGGATCTTCAGGCTGAGCTCATCGTCGGCAAGGATGTCATCGACCTGCAGGTTGACGTCGTCGCCAGTCATCCACTTGCGCCAGCGCTCGGTCTTGATAGCCTTGACCAGCAGCGTGTGATACAGGTCGGAGGGGTCATCGCACAGACCGTTGTCGACCAGGATCTGCTCGGTGGCGCAGAGCTTGAGGTAGGCGCGGGTCTCCTCGGTGCCATACTGCGGAGCGACGTTGGAGGCGGTCACGTGTGCCGGGATGTGCTCGAGCAGCGTCGCGTCGTCCAGATAGTCGGCGTTGTGCTCCTTCAGGCCCACGCCATAGCGCTTGGCCATATCGGCAAGCTCGCGGGCGTTCTTGAAGTTGTAGTGACCGACCTGCTCCGTCCAGCGGGTAAGGGTGCCGGTCTGGCCGACGATAAAGGTGGGCATGGGGCAGCCGCGCTTCTCGAGCTCGGGCTGCAGCTGAGAAATGAACTCCTCGTACTTATCGGTAGAGGTCAAGCCGCCATTGGTCTCCTCGGTACCGACCTCATAGGCGACCTCGGGCAGGTTATGCTCGCGACGGTACTGCTCAAGGTAGTCGATAAGATCGATCGTGCGGCGAAGCACCACGTCGAGCGGAATAACCTTGCCGATCTGATAGGGATCCTTGGTGGGGTCGACCATCAGCAGGTCAAAGCCTGCCTCCATGTCGGCGACGAAGGACTTGCGGGCGAGCTCCATGGCCTCGTCCTCGGGCAGGTGGGCGTTACGCTCCTCGTCGCGCTGCCACGGACCGCCGTGATCTCGGCACAGGTAGTACGGACCGGTGTAACCCACCTCGTCGGCAACCTTCTTGATGTCGGCGGCAAAGCGCGTCTGGTCCCAACCGTTGACGTAGCCGGCGCCCATCTCGTCCATATCGACCTGGTTGCGGCTGGCGATAAACATGGGCGGGAAATCCTCGTCCTTGGCAAGCTCGAACACGGCCTGAATCAGGTTGGGGCTCATGGGGCCAATGCCGACCATGGTTGCGTGATCGCCGCTATCCTGCAGCTTGAGCATGCCCTGAACGGCCTGACGGATGGTGAGGTTGGACATTTTGTTCTCCTTCTCCAGAGGATTTTTGACAAAAGTTCCCTGGGACCCAGATGTGGGCCCTATCAGTACGGATGGATTTTGTTGTGTAGGGGCGGTTGTGCGGAGTCAAATCCATCCCTCCGCACAACCGGAGTCCTTAAAGGTTTACTTGGCCTGCTTATCGAGCGTGGGCTTCATGGCAATCAGGATTGCAGCGGCGACCACGGCGCCAATCACGATGTCCAGGCAGAACAGCGCGACGTTGTTGGTGGCAAGGGCGACGATAAAGCCACCGTGCGGGACGTAGCAGTCGATGCCCTGGAAGGCGGCAAGTGCCGCACCCACGGCAGAGCCGATGCAAATGCCGGGCAGGGTGTGACCGAGGTCCTTGACCGCGAAGGGGATAGCGCCCTCGGTAATACCGATGCAGCCCATGAACAGCGCGGAGATGCCCATCTGGCGGTCAGCGTCATCGAACTTGTTCTTGGCGATGAGCGCAGCGAGGCCACAGGCGATCGGGGGAACGGCGACGGCGACGCGGAACATACCGTTAGGACCGTAGATACCGGAGGCCATGATGGCCATGGTGAAGGTCGAGGCGGTCTTGTTGATGGGGCCACCCATATCGAAGGCGGTCATAACGCCAATGACCAGACCCAGGACAACTGCGGAACCGCCCTGCAGGCTGCCGAGCACGCCGGTGAGCCAGTCCATCACAAAGCCAAGCGGCGTGGCCAGGATGTAGATATAGGCCATGCCCAGGACAAGCGAGGTCAGAATCGGGATGATCAGGATGGGCATGATGGTCTGGATGGTGTTGTTGACCTTCCAGGTCTTCATCCAGCGGACAAAGTAGCCGCAGATGACCGCCATGATCATGGCGCCCAAGAAGCCGGTCGAAACGCTGTTGCCGTTAGGGGTAACGACTGCGTTGTTGACCAGGTAGCCCAGGACAAAACCGGGGGCGAGCGCGGGCTTGCCGGCCATCGAGTAGGAGATGTATGCCGCAAGCACCGGGATCATCATGGAGATGCCGGCCATGCCGATGGTGTTAAGGCTCACCATCAGCGGGTTCGTAACCTCCATGCCGTTGGCGCCGGCGGTACCGGATGCCAGCGAGAAGGCAAGAAACACGCCGCCGATAACGACGATGGGGATAAAATAGGAAACGCCGGTATTGAATGCATTGAGCAGCGTCTTGCCAGGATCGGCAAAGATAGACTGCTTGGACGCCGGTGTCGGGGCCTGCGGGGCAGCGGAGACGGCCTTCTTCTCTGCCTTGGCCTCGGCCTTGGGCGCGTCAACGGCGCCACCCGTCGCCTTGATGATCTCAATGGCCTGGTCGATGATCTTTACCGGATCGGCGATTACATCCGAGGTGCCGACCTTCAGGAACTTGCCCTCGGCCATCTTCTGCTCAAAACGGTCCTCGTTCTCGACACCCACGTCGACGGACTCCAGGACCAGGTCGGCGGAGTCCACGTCTTCCTGCGTGAGCTCATTCTCGATACCCAGGCCACCCTGAGCCTCGACCTTGCACTCGATGCCACGGGCGGCGCATTCATCCTGAATCGCCTTCTGGGCCATATACGTGTGGGCGATACCCACAGTACAGGCGGCAACGCCTACGATCTTCATTGCTTCCCTCTTTTCATAGAGTTGCGTGCGCAAGACACCGTTTGCGGAGGCCTCCGGAGCATCCCCTGCCGTTTGGACTTGCTGTCTTTTCGACAAGAACAATATAGGTGCTCGTTTTTCTTAATGCCAGCTTATTTCGGTAAACGCGCAGGTCAGAGCGTTGGTTATGCGATTTAGTTATGCGTTTAACCAAAAATGAATCCTGCGATTTTGCCCTCGATTTCAAAAGTCAAGAAGTATTTGATTTTCTCGGTAGACGGCAGATGCGCATGCCGGTCACAAATTTCGACCCCACCCGTATGCCGCATTTGTTGCATACTCATATGAAAGGAAAAAGCCGCTCACCGAAGCGTATCCTTCACCAAGACTCAAAGTCATCATGTTGGAAAATGCTCATCTGTCGGAAGGAGTCGCTGTGGCAAAACAGCGCGTTACGATCGCAGACGTCGCTCGAGAGGCGGGAACCTCGACGGCAAGCGTCTCGTATTACCTCAACGACAAACGAGAAAAGCTTAGCGAGAAGACGCAGAACAAAATCGCGCGCGTCATTAAGGAACTCGGATACGTTCCCAACGCCCAAGCGCAGACGCTCACCGGCAAGCAAACCCACGTCATTGCCATCATCATTTTGGATAACACCAACAAATGGGCGGGGCTCGTTCTCAATGGCATGGAGCAGGTCATGCTCCCCGCGGGCTACCAGACGGTCGTTTGCACGAGCAACTTTAACCCCGAGACCGAGCTCATGTACGTCGACAAGATGCTCTCGCTGGGCGTCGATGGCTTTATCATCCAGCCCACGGCAAACTTCAAAGCCGTGCATGACCGCATTAGCCGCGCCGGCAAGCCGGTCGTCTTTTTCGATGCGGCCATCTATAGCCCAGGTACCAGCTGGATCAAAACCAACCTTTACGACGGCGTGTACAACGCCACACAGGCACTCCTCGACGCCGGCTACGAAGATTTCTTTTCCATTGCCGCCAACATGACCGAAATGCGCACCCGCATGGAGCGTTTTCAGGGGTATGCCGAGGCGCTGGCAGCGAACGGGCAGCTCTACAAAGCGATTCCCATCGATCACAACAAGCCGTCAATCAACGAGCTCACCGAATACTTTAAATTCAAGTTCAATCCCGCCAAGCGAACCCTTATCTTCGTGCAAAATCAGTGGGCACTTCCCCGTGTCTACAAGGCCCTCCAGCCAATGGCCCATCTGCTTCCGCAGCAAATCGGCCTTTTGGGACTCAACTGCGAAGACTGGACTAATCTCACCACACCGACCGTCTCCACCATCATCGAGCCCGTCGACCAAGAAGGTCGCGAAGCAGCCGAGATGCTGCTCGCCCTACTTGACGGAAGCAGCGAACCCGGCGAGCAGCGCATTCTCGAGTGCAAGCTCAACTGGCTCGACTCCACCTCGATCTAGACCGCGGAACAAATGAATCAGTAGCGTTTGTCTCAAATCTTAAGTATTTGTTCGACAGAACGGCCCTTGCCGGCTCCTGCTAGACTGGTAGATTCCCAACCGTCCATCCAGGAGCCTCAATGTCGCGCAAGTCCACCTACAAGCAAGTACTTTCCATCGGCACCGCCGTGGTGCTGGGGTTTGCGCTGTTTACGGGATCGCTCGACGGGGCGCCCAAGCTGCTGTCGCCGCAAAGCAATGAACAGGCGGCGGCTCTGGCCGAAAAGCAAAACGAGAGTCCCAGCCGCACCGAGGACGAGGCAGGCCTGGTCGCTCGGCTCGAATCGGGAACGGCGAGCTCCGAGGACTCCGGCGATGGCTCCGAATCCGCCGCACCCGACACCGGTGATGCCGCTTCCGAGGACAGCTCCACCACCCCCATCGACGAGGTCGAAAACCCCGACCTTAACCGCGCCCGCGGCGTATACCTCAGTAGCATTCCCGACTACGCCGGCAACCCCTACGTTGCCCTTCGCGCCGACAGCACGCACCCGCTCGGCACGCCATCATTCACGCTCGATGAATACGATCGCGCCACCGAAGAGGGCTGCTTTAAGAAATTCTCCAAGCTCGACAGCCTGGGCCGCACTCGCAAGGCGCTCGCCTGCGTGGGCCCCGAGTCACTCGGTCAAGGCAAGCGCGGCGATATCTCGCGTATCCATCCTGCCGGTTGGCACCAGCAGCGCTACGACTTTATTCCGGGCCAGAGCCTCTACAACCGCTGCCACCTTATCGCCTGGTCACTCTGCGGCGAGAACGCAAATCGCAAGAATCTCCTCACCGGCACGCGTTATCTCAACGAGACGGGTATGCTGCCGTTTGAAGAGCAGATTCTCAACTATATTCGCGATACGGGCAACCATGTGCTCTACCGCGTCACGCCCATGTATAACGAAGAGGATCTTGTCTGCCGCGGCGTGCGCCTTGAGGCGCAATCGGTCGAGGACCACGGCAAGACCCTCTGCTTCCACGTATACTGCTACAACCTGCAGCCGCACGTGCAGATCGACTACGCCACCGGCCGCAACCAGACCTCGGGAGTTTAGGGCCGACCAAGCCGCCCGTAACCCAAAAAATGATCCGTTTTCCTCCGTCCCCAAGGAATCAAATAAGGCCGCCCCGGTTACCCAGGGTGGCCTTTTCGTCAGCACCTACATTGCAGGCAAAATCGCACGCTACTTGGCGCGACCCTCCTCATAGCGCTCGACCAGCTTGGCCTGAACGTCATAGGGAACCTGCTCGTAGCCAGCGGGCTTCATGGTAAAGTCACCCGTGCCGCGCGTGATGGAGCGCAGGCGCGTCGAGTAATCTGTCAGCTCGGCCAGCGGCGCCTGGGCGATGACCACGGTGTCGCCGCGTTCATCGGTCTCCATGCCCGTCACGCGACCGCGCGATGCCGAGATATCACCCATCACGGCGCCGGCGTAGCTCTCGGGGATAGTCACCGTAATTTCCTCGATGGGCTCCAGCACCACCGGGTCGGCATCGGCGCATGCCTTGCGCAGGCCGATGCGGGCCGCCGCACGGAACGCCATCTCGTTGGAGTCGACGCTGTGATACGAGCCATCGTACACAGCCACGCGAATGCCCGTGAGCGGGTAGCCGGCAATGATGCCGTCCTTCATGGTCTCCTGGACACCCTTGTCCACGGCGGGGATCAGCGAGCGCGGAATACGGCCGCCTACGACCTCATCCACAAACTCGTAGCCGTCGCTCGTGCCGTCGGGCCCAATAAGCGGCTCCACGCGCAGCCAGCAGTCGCCGTACTGACCGGCACCACCGGTCTGCTTCTTGTGGCGGCCCTGGGCGCTCGCCGTGCGGCGGATGGTCTCGCGATACGGAATGCGGATCGGCACGCTCTTGGCCACGACCTTGGTACGGTCCTCCAAACGGTTGAGCAGCACCGAAACCTGCGCCTCACCCACGGCGGAGATAATGGTCTGGCCGGTCTCCTCGTCACGATCGATGCTCATGGTCGGATCGGCCTTGCAGG
>CAVKNR010000025.1:0-11085 GCA_963657575.1 Sodaliphilus sp. | reverse complement strand
CGAACTCCGTCATCATCTCGGACCACTGCGTAAACATGAACAGCTGGTTGGCCTCATCGTTGCCGACGCCCGTCTCCTGGATGATCTCGAGCGAATCCTTGATGCCCAGCGCGATGGCTTTGCGCTGGTTGGCGATGCCCTCGCCCGCCTTTTCCATTGCCTCGGCCTCGGCGGTCGCCTCGGTAACGCGCTTGATGCGGTCGGCCTCGGCGAGCTCCTGCGCAGCAGCGCGCTTACGCTGGGCGGCGTTGATGTCGTTCATAGAGTTCTCGACCTCGGTCGGCAGCGCGATCTTGGTGATGAGTGTCGACACGAGGGTAAAGCCGTAGGCGGCCATCTGCTCGGACACGGTGGCGTTGACGTCCTTGGCGATGTCATCCTTCTTGGCAAAGACCTCATCGAGCGTATAGACAGGGATGGAAGAGCGCAGGGCATCGGTAATGAAGTCGCGCATCTGGTCGACAGGCTCCTGCAGCATGTAATAGCTCTTGTATATGCCCGAATCTGCCGGGCCGGCTCCCATGTCATAGCTCACGTGGTACTGAGCGGAGACCTCAAGGCCGATAGTCACGTTGTCCTGGGTCTTAACGTCGATGCCAAAACCGTTTTTCATGGTGCGCAGACTCACCGTGGCGGCCTTGCGGTCGATCACGGGCACCTTCATGTGGAAACCCGCGTTGACAATGCGGTTAAACTTGCCCAGGCGCTCGATGATCACGGCATGCTGCTGCTCAACGACATAACAGGCGTTGGGGAGCAGCAGCACCAAAATGATGATGGGAAACAGAAGGCTCGTAAGGGCAGCGATGATACCGGACAGCAGCATGGTTTCTCCTCTGATAGGCACACGTTGGGACTAGGATACCCGCACGAAGCAGCTGTGTGACACCAACAAGAGGACCCGTGGTCAAAAAAGGCCAAATATGAGTACTGTTACCAGTTTAGTAACAGCATATTTGGGTCAAAATCGCCTCGTTGAACCCGAAGTCTATCGAAATTACTTCATTTTGTCTCAAGGTTGAGCCAAATTAGCGTACATCTGTTGCGTAAAATGAGCAAAAATAGCTTCGTGAAATGTCTCTATTTTCATGCCAGTACTCATATTTGCCACTTTTTGACCACAGGGGCATCTACCGCGCGAAATCGATATGTCAAATCTGCCAAAAACGGCCCGTAACAAAAGAGCTCCCATCGCTGGGAGCTCTTTCATTTAATGGTGCGGGCGAAAGGACGTCCGCGCATCCGCTTCGCGGATCCGCACCGGCTTCGGCCGCCTGCCGGCGGACTCGCCAGCTCGCTAAAAACGCTCCGCGTTTTCTTGACGCTCGCTCCTTCGCAGGTT
Source organism: Sodaliphilus sp. (assembly GCA_963657575.1). GTDB lineage: Bacteria > Actinomycetota > Coriobacteriia > Coriobacteriales > Coriobacteriaceae > Collinsella. Next base: position 9,743 of record CAVKNR010000025.1, on the reverse strand, counting down.
CAAGTCCCCGCGATGGGCCCATAACAAAAAAGCCCCCATTGCTGGGAGCTCTTTCAATCAATGGTGCGGGCGAAAGGACTTGAACCTTCATGGGGTTGCCCCCATACGGACCTGAACCGTACGCGTCTGCCAATTCCGCCACGCCCGCGTGCAGGAATTAGAATAACGGAGCGCCACCGCGAACGCAAGAACTATTTTTGAAAAAGTTTGCAGGCATTTTCCCAGGCGGCTCGAGCAACTGCTTCAGCGTCCTCGCCGGTACGATCGACGCGGTCGTTGACCAGCGCGTTTGCTGTGATGGAAATCATTGCAGGCTCGCACTCAAGACCACGAATGGGCTCCGGCGCCATATAGGGACAATCCGTCTCGAACAAAATACGGTCGAGCGGGGTTGCCGCGAATGCCTCACGCACGTCGTCGTTGCGCTTAAAGGTAGCCGCGCCGCCATAGGCGATGTAACAACCCAAATCCACAAAGCGCTCCATCGTGGCTCGGTCCTCGCCAAAGCAGTGCAGTACGCAACCGGCCTGGGGCACGCCGACCTCGCGCAACACGTTGTAGGCGTCCACATGCGAGGTGCGCTCCTCGTCCGTATCCTCATGACGCAGATGCAGCTCTACCGGCACATTGCGGCGTACGGCGACCTCGAGTTGGCGCGCCATACAGTCGATCTGCACGTCGTGGGGCGCCGGCGCGATATCGTCGTCATAGTCCATGTGGTAGTCCAGACCGATCTCGCCAATACCGGCGCATAAGGGATCATCGAGTGCGGCAACGACCTGTGCGTGAACGTCGTCGGTATAGTCCGGTGCGCCATACGGATGCACGCCGGCAAGATACTTGATCTGCGGGATATCCCGCATCGGCAGGATCTCGCGAACCAGCCAGTCGCTATAGTCCGCCACGCTGCGCTTATCGGCAATGGGGTCGAAGACCGTCACCAACAAGTCAATGCCCGCTTCCTTGGCGCGCGCAAGCGTCTCGGGCACTTCCTTGCTCCAAAAAGAGAGCAGGTGCGCATGCGTGTCGGCAAGCGGTGCCAAGGGCACGGGACAAGCAACCGTCTTCTTTTTCTTGGTAAACGTCACGCGTTCGGCATTAGGCATCATGGATTAGCTCCTGAGCCAAGCGGACAAAGGCAGCGACGTCGAGCGTCTCGGCGCGCGTGGTAGGTGCGATACCGCAAGCCTCAAAGGCGGCATCGAGCACGTCCTTGGCAAAGCCGTTGGCGCTCATGGAATTTCGGATGGTCTTGCGCCGCTGAGCAAATGCAGCGTCGATCACACGAGCCACGAACTCGCGATCGAGCCCCTCGGGCACCACGCCGTCAACACGGTCGATACGCACGACGGCCGAGTCCACGTGCGGCGCTGGCATAAAGCAACGCGGCGGCACCTCAAAGCGACCCGTCACCTGCGCATACAGGCCGAGCTTTGCCGTATAGCCGCCATAGGTCTTGTTGCCCGGCACTGCGGCAATGCGATCGGCAACCTCCTTTTGCACCATGACGACGGCACGCTTGAGCGCCGGCATCGTCTGGAAAAATTGCAAAATGATCGTCGCCGCCACGTTATAGGGCAAGTTCGCGACAAATACCGTGGGCTCGCCGCCGGCGGCCTGCTCAATCTGCTCCGGGCCCACCTTAAGCGCGTCGCCCATGATAAAGCGGAAGTTGGCATAGTCGGCGGCATGGGCGTCGAGCACCGGTTCGAGCTCGGGATCTGCTTCGATCGACGTGACGCACGCCGCCTCCTGCAACAGCGCAAGCGTGAGCGTGCCAACGCCCGGACCAACCTCGAGCACGCGCTCATCGCCCGCAAGCTCGGCAAGCTCGCAAATGCGCTCGATCACATGGTTGTCGATCAGGAAGTTCTGGCCCAGGCGATGCTTGGTCGCAAGGCCAAACTCCTCCAGCAGCTCCCTTGTTGCCGTGGGGTTTGCCAAAGGCGAAGTTGTCATGGTTGCCTCCTTAACATGGTGGCTGCATCGTAAAGCAAAAGGGCATGGACCGTTGCGGCCATGCCCTTACAGCTAAACAGCAAATTGCCGATATGGCGCGCAGCGGCTTAGCCCAGACGCGGGAACAGCGGATCGCCCTTCTCGACGGGTTGACCACCAGCAAGCAGGCCCCAAGCGCAAATGCCCTTGAGATCGTCGCTCGCGGCCTCGTCCTCGCAGGACAGGCGGCGCAGAGCCTCGGCAGAAGTCTGGGGCATGAGCGGCATCAGCAGGTGAGCGGCAATGCGGATGGCCTCGAGCAGGTTGTAGATCACAAACGCCAGCTCGTCAGCCTTGGCCTCGTCCTTGGCAAGTGCCCAAGGCTCGGAGTCCTCGATGTAGTGGTTGGCGGCGTGGATGAGCTCCATGACCTCGTCCTTGGCTCCACCGTAATCGAGCACGTCCATCTTGGCCATGTAGCGCTCGACCAGACCATCGGCGATCTTTGCCAGCGGATTGTCGAACGCATCGAACGATGCGGGCTTGGCGGGCGCGCAACCGTCAAAGTACTTGCCGCTCATGTTGAGCGAACGCGAGATAAGGTTGCCCCAGCTGTTGGCCAGGTCGGCGTTGTAGACCTGCTCCATGCGATCGAAGCTGATGGCACCGTCGGTACCGGGGACGACGTCGGTCATGAAGTAGTAGCGATAGCCCTCGACGCCCAACATGTCGATAACGTCCTGCGGAGCGATGGCGTTGCCGCGGCTCTTGGACATCTTCTCGGCCTTGCCGGTCTCGGCATTGCGCACGGTCAGGAAGCCGTGGGCAAAGACGTGCTCGGGCAGGGCCTCGCCGATGGCCATGAGCATGGCGGGCCAAATGACGCAGTGGAAGCGGATGATGTCCTTGCCCACGATGTGGAACTGCGCGGGCCAGCGATAGGCCAGCTCGGCACGCGCCTCGTCGGTGTCGACACCGTAGCCGACGGCCGTCATATAGTTGAGCAGCGCATCGAACCACACGTAGGTCACGTGACCCTCGTCAAACGGGACCTGAATGCCCCAGTCAAAGCTCGTGCGGCTCACGGAAAGGTCGTTGAGGCCGCCCTCGACAAAGCTACGCACCTCGTTCATGCGGAACGCAGGCTCGACAAAGTCGGGGTGCTCGTCGTAAAGCTTGAGCAGCTTGTCCTGGAAAGCGGAAAGCTTAAAGAAGTAGGACTCCTCCTGCACGCGCTCAAGCGGACGGTGGCAGTCGGGGCACAGGTGCTGGCCGACGCTGCCGTACTCCTCGTCGCCCTTCTGGACCTGCGTATCGGTGAAGTAGGTCTCGTCAGGCACGCAATACCAACCGTCGTAGCTGCCCTTATACAGGTAGCCGGACTCCTTCATGCGCTCCCACAGGTACTGCACGGCATGATGCTGGCGCGGCTCGGTGGTGCGGATGAAGTCGTCGTTGGAAATCTCGAGCTTGCTCCAAAGCTCCTTGAAGTGCGGAGCCTGGCTGTCGGTCCACTCCTGCGGCGTCATACCATGCTTGGCTGCGGCCTCGGCGACCTTCTCGCCGTGCTCGTCCATGCCGGTCAGGAACTTGACGTTATAGCCGGCGGAGCGACGATAACGGGCCTGAACGTCGGCGATGATGGTGGAATAAGCCGTGCCCAGGTGCGGATCGGCGTTGACGTAGTAGATGGGCGTCGTGATAAAGAACGAAGGCTTGCTTTGATCCATGGGGTTTGTCCTCCAGAAAAACGTTGCATACAGGGGATGATTCTAGCGCAAGGGCTGGATATCCTCCATCTATTGCATATCGAGCACCATGGCATAGACATCGCGCTTGCGGCGCGAATACTTCTGAGACAGGCGCTTGGCCACCGCAGAGGCGGGCTCCCCCTCCTCGAGCGCGGCGCGGATATCCTCGCGCAGGGCCTCGTCGGGATCCGCTGCCGCGGCGTCAACCGGCACGATACCGGCCTCCTCATCCTCGCTCGGCGGCGCGATGACCAGCGCAATCTCGCCCTTTACCTCGCCGCGAGCACGCAGTTCCTCGGCGAGCTGGGCAGCGGGCCCGCGCAAGACCTCCTCGTGCAGCTTGGTGAGTTCGCGGCAGACGGCAACCTCACGCTGGGGAAAGACCTCCGCCACGGCCTCGAGCGTCGCCACGATGCGATGTGGAGACTCGTAGAAGATGAGCGCGCCGGGCACTACGGCAAGGCGCTGCAAACGGCGCACGCGGTCGCCGTGTTTTCGGCCCAAAAAGCCCTCGAAGAAAAAATGCTCGCAGGGAATGCCGGACGAAACGAGCGCCGTGACGCAAGCAGAGGGCCCGGGAATAACTTCGACGGGCACATCGGCCTCACGTGCCGCCTCGACCAGCGCCTGGCCGGGATCGGACACGCTCGGCATGCCGGCGTCCGAGGCAAAGGCGAGGGTCTCCCCCGCCAGCAGACGGTCGACCAGGCCGGCGGCGCGGCTGGCGATCACATTCTCGTCGCAACGGACAAGCGGCTTGGAAATGCCCAGGTGCATCAGCAGCTTTGACGTCACACGCGTGTCTTCGCAGCAGATGGCATCGGCGGCGGCAAACGCCTCGCCAACGCGCGGGGACAGGTCGCCCAAGTTGCCGATGGGCGTGCCGACCACATAGAGTTTGCCCGTATGGGCGCTGTTTTGCGTCATATCAACCTATTCAATCATGCCGCGCTCGAGCGTACCGAGCGCCGCGCGAGCGTCCCATGCTGCAATGCGCTTCTCGGTCTTCCACGTTTGGAAGAACCAACCGGCAGCCGGCGCAAACGAAGCCAGCTGGTTGGCGATAAACACACGCTCGTAGGCATTGCGGCCCTCGGGCGTAACCGACGAGTTGGCAAAGATCGCCGCACCCGACCATTCGCCCACCAGCACGGGGAACCCAGTCGAAATCGCTTCTTTAAGCTCGCGCTTGTTACGCGAAATCGCCGTCGTCAGCCCGCGGGGGCTCGTGATGTCGAGTGCATACTCGTCGCGGTAATGGTACAGGTGAAGATCCATGTAGACGTTCTTGTACTTGGCGCCGCGCATAAAATGCTTCCACTCGCTAGGATACCCCGAAGACGAGAAGACGACGATCTTATCCTCGGGCATATACGAACGGACGAGCTCGTAGGCATCACGATAGAAATTGCGCAGGTAGTGGGCCGGAATGCCATCCGTCATGGTAAAGAGGCTCTTGCGGACGCTCATCTGTGGCGTATCCAACAGCTCAATGCCCAGCAGGCTCTCGGCCTCGCCGTAGCGATCGGCCAAGCGCTCGAGCACGTCGAGTGCGACATGACGACCGTTGGTGGACGAATGCCACTCGGCAACAGCCTCCGGCGTAGTGGGCGAGTCATTGGAATCGCCCTGGCCACCGGGCACCGTCGCCAGATCGAGCAGCACGCGGATATCGTACTTGGCAGCCCACTCAATCGCACGGTCAATGTAGTCGACAACCGAGATGTAGGACGCATCGGACTCCTGCGAACCAAAGGCATACCAGGGCACCGGCAAACGTACGGCATTGAGGCCAATCTGCGCCATGCGGCGAAAATCATCCTCACTCACAAACGTCTCGTAATGACGGCGCATGCGCTCGTTATAGGCGGCGGTGCCCATGGCCTCCTGCAGCTCGGCCGCGTTGGATGCACCGGTCGCCGCGTATAGCGACGGGGTCACCCAAGGCTCGGGAATAAACCAGCCAGAGAGATTAACGCCGAGTATCCTCTCCATCACTGCCCCCTTCGGATCGTGCAGGCCGAGCCTGCATCGTATTGCATAGGAAAAGTATCGTTTTGAGTATACCCGCGCGTGCGGACAGACGACCGAACGGTCTGTAAAGTGGCGAAAAAGCGGGAGGAATGTCTGGGGCGGGCCCGAGCTAGTGCGCCGAGATGTGCACGCACGTCGGAAGCAAGCGCCGGAAAGCGCATCCCGTTTTTCGCAAAAGACTGGGATGCATTTTCCGTTCGAGGCCTCAATCGGAAAATGCATCCCGTTCTGAGCGCGAGATCTGGGACGCAGTTTCCGCCAAAGGCCGCAAAAGGAAAGCACGTCCCATTCTGACGCCGGATTCCGGGTCGCGCTTTCCCAAGCGACATCAAAGCGGAAAGCGCATCCCACTCTGAAGCCAAATTCCGGGACGCAATTTCCGCAGAGCCCTCGATAAAAGAAAAGGACCCCTTTGCAGAGGTCCTAGTCAATTCAAGGTGGCGGGGAAGGGAATCGCGTCCGCGCGCTGCGCGGACGGACCGCTGCGGCGCTTACGCGCCTTGCGAGCTGCGCTGGCAAACGCTTACGCGTTTACTCAGCTCCGCGCCCTCACGGGGTTCGATTCCATGTGGGAGCTTCATAAAAGAAAAGGACCCCTTTGCAGAGGTCCTAGTCAATTCAAGGTGGCGGGGAAGGGAATCGAACCCCTGACACGAGGATTTTCAGTCCTCTGCTCTACCAACTGAGCTACCCAGCCATTTGAGGTGTGCCTTGTTTCAAGGCTTGATTAGTATAACCAAGGACGCGTTCCGGTCAACCGAGAATTTTAAAAAAGTTTTTGAGCACAGCCTCGGTTCTATAAATCGGCACGTCAGAGGCATCAGCCGGCAGCAAGAAGTTTTTCACTCAGAGCCGCACGGGCAAACTCACTTGGCGTCATCCCCTCGGCAGCCGCCCGTCGACGAATGGCCTCCTTCATTCCCAGAGGAATCTTGACCGACAGCGTTGCCGTCCCCTCACCTGAGAGCGGGGGCCGTCCACGCACGATCCCACCAACGGTGTGTTCGCCATCCGGAAACTCTCCGCGCTCGTACGACTCGCACCACGCGTCAATCATTTCATCCGTTACAACCTGACCATTAGCGGCCGTATACGTCTTGCCCATCATCAACCCCTTCCGTCAGGTGCTTTTTAGCGTTGGGATGGATCTCAACATCCATGCATCTTCTCCTCCATCTTACCCAATTTCGTATGACGAAAGTCCACTGTCGCCAATTCTTAAGCCGGCACGCGTTGGAGAGCAGGGGTCGAAACAATGATTGAAGGACGCTCTAGTACGGCCCAGGCGCCGGGGCAGGAGCACATACGCCAAGGGCGGACGTTTTCGTAGCGCGCGAGGATATTGCCGTCGCGATCGATGAAGGCGATGTCGATGGGATAGGCCATAAAACACGTATGGACCGAAGAGCAGCGTGGAAACGCCATGACGAGCGGCAGGCCGTTGGCGGCAACCGGACGCCGTCCCAGCATGCCGCGCAGGCGCACGACAAACGACTCCGCCACCACAAACTCGGCCGGCGTCCAACCCAGCCTATTGAGTGCCCGCGCGTAGGCGATGTAGGACGAGACCGCGGTCACATGACCACCCCCGGACGCCATGGATCGACCGTCACCGCACGCTCGTGCGACAACGTTGTCGGCGCCCCCAGCGGAACGCCAGCGATGCTGAGAGAAGTCGGCCACGGCTCATAGTGCATGGTGCAGGTGTAGGTCCTAAACGTACCGGATAGGGAGAGCAGGCCACCATCCGATGCCTTCGCGCCTTGCTCGCTCGACACTTCGATCTGTAAGTCATAGCCTTCCATGGCATTCAGAATTTGAGTCTGAACCGTCGCCGAGGCATCGGCAGAGCTTTCGTCGCCCTCCCCCTCCGACGCCACGGCATGCGCTAGCACGATGTCGGGCACCACGCGGTCGAAGCGCGCGACAGCGCTGGCAAAGATCATGACGTTGTACACAATGAGTGCCAGCACCAGCAAAACGGGCGTAACCACTGCCATCTCCACCGTCGCTTGGGCGCGCTCCTCGCGCAGACGCATGCGGATACTCATTACGACCCACCGCCCAGAGCGCCAACCAGCGTGGCGACATCGACGGTGAGCGGGATGGAGCCGCCGCCGGGCAGAGGAATCTCCGCAAGTGTGAACACCGTACCGTTAATGGTGCGTTCGACTTGATATTCCAACGCCTCGCAAAGCGCCTTGGGATCGGTCACGCCCAACGGAATACTTCGCAGTTTGTCTTGCGCTTGAGAGAGACCCGCAATGTCAGACCCCGGACTCTTAATGATATTGGCGGAATCGGTCAGCACCGGCTTTCGCAGGCGCAAGTCGCACGGTTCCAAACCCAGCGCCGCCACGGACGCCGAAACGGTATCGCCGAGCCACGATGCGATGGAGCCCAACGCGCCGCTGCCCCCTCCTAGGCCTTTAATCATCTCGTCCATAAGTTCGTCGGCTGAGCCTTGGATATCACCGTATCCCACGAGTAGCCGTCCCCAAACATCCATGACGCCGTCGAGCACGCCGGCAACGCCGCCCGAGCGTTCCTTCAATGTCGAGAAAAATCGCGAAAGCACGTTGTTTTGCGCCGTCGCCTCATCGGGCGCCAGCACCGCGGCAGAGATAGCACCGCGATCGCCAAGCCTGACTGCCGCGTTAAACGAGGAGTTAAGTTGATCGGGGCTGGTAATGTCACCCGAAACTGCAAAGGCGACCACGCCGTTGCGACCAGGTGGGGCGATACGCGGGCGCTCGCCGGAAAGCGCTTTAATGGCCTGGTCAAACGCATTGCCCGCACGGTCGGCCTCATCCTCGGTCTGACGCTCAAGTTCGAGTTCTTTGTTGCGGCATTCGACGTAGTCTTCCAGAGCCTCTTTGAACTTATCGAAGTGGTACTCGAAGCCCCTTTCGACAGAAGTCGTTGCAATCGCAACGTACCCTAAAGACGACACACCGAAATGGCATTCGCTACACGTTTCGTGACCGTCAAAATCTGCGACGGATGCCAGCCCACCCGGCTTTCCTTTTTTGTAATTTGGACAGTCAGTCCCATAATGCAAATAGGTAACTTTATCTACTTCACTCGTGGGCCAACGTGCATCGGTATAGAGTTCAGTCGTCCGCGCCTCATCTGGATTTCGCGGAAGGAAAGGGATGCGGGCGGAAACTTTGCCGTCCTTTTCAGTTATATATGCCCGCTCGACTTCTTCGCTCGCATACGCGAAGAACACCTTTCGTGCAGCAGAATCTGCCTGTTTTTCCGGACCTTCGCCAAGCGGCTTCTCATTTGCCAGGCGCTGGCGATAGTAGGCCTTCGCGCGATCGAGCGCCACTTGCGGCTCCCACGTAACGCTCGAAGCGTAATGTGGATTTTGAGCACCAGAGAGATCCGCTAGGCTTTTCGCACGCTCCCACATACACGAGTACTTGCCAATCGAACTCTCGTCCGACCCGCCACAATCCGCCAGCCAAGCGCGCTCTTTAGCCTTCGCCGTGTCCTCAGAAGCCTTCCGCAACTCCTCGGCCGCACGCTCTAAATCATCTGATGTGTCTTTAATGGTATCGGTCGAGATCTCTGACCCTTTGAGCGCAGCGAAGTCCGACTCGGATGTCCTGGGCACGGCAAGCGCCGTACCGGTATAGGCCACACTATCGGTATCCTGCGCCGATACCGCCTGCGTGGCACGCGCGGCAATCAGATACGGCAGAGCCGTCTCGATTTTCTGCAAGCCTTCCGATGCGCTTTTGGCAAACTTGTTGCGCGTTTTAATGATCTCAATCCCGGTGTCGACCATATTGCCGGCAACTGGCTCGGCACCCGGGATGAGGATGGCGACCAGTCCCGTCCCGATCGTGGCAAACCCCGCCAGCCCCAGACTCAAGATGCTCGCATCCACCACCGTCGCAGCCGTATGGTAGGACGACACCACATTGGCGCCTGCCAGCGCGCCGCTATCGGCAGCCACCTGGGTATCCCCAGCACGCGACATGCTCCATATCGCCGCGGTCGACGAAAACA
>CAVKNR010000024.1:0-11159 GCA_963657575.1 Sodaliphilus sp. | reverse complement strand
ATGCCCAGGTCGTTGGCGATGGTCTGCAGGTTGCAGTTGCCACTGCGCACGCAGCTCGTGCACTGCGAATCGTGCTGGGACAGCAGCAGCTGCACGTTGGTGCGACGGGCCTCGCGGGCCTTGGGGCTGTTGGTGTGGACCACCATGCCGTCGAGCACGTAGTTGTTGCAGGCGGCAACCAGCTGGTCACAGCCCTCAACCTCGACCACGCACACGCGGCAGCCGCCGATCTCGTTCAGATCGCGCAGATAGCACAGGGTGGGAATCTGGATGCCGACGGACTTGGCCGCATCCAGGATCGTGGTGTGCTCGGGCACCACGACTTCGCAGTTATCGATAATGAGCCTGACCATGTTGTGCGCTCCGTTTTCGCTGTTGTCGCCGACAGTGGTTTTGTTGAGCTCTACCATTCCAGGTTCCTCCCTCCGCGGAACGCACCAAAGCCAAAGTGGTCGCAGCGCAGGCAGCGGCTTGCCTCCTGGCGCGCCTCCTGCTCGGTGAGACCCTGCTCGACCAGATTCCAATCGTGAATACGCTCGCCGGCCTCGCGCTCGCCCAGCTCGCAGCGGCCGCACTCATGCTTGCCCTTAAATTGGACGGTCGGCAGCTCAACCTCGAGCTTGATCTTGTGGTCGAAACCCAGGTAGCGGTCGATATTTGCCGAAGCCACGCGGCCGGCGTTGATGGCACGGATGACGGTGGCGGGGCCGGTCTGGCAGTCGCCGCCGCTAAAGAGGCCATCGAAGTTGGGCACGGCGCCGTCCGAATCGGTGACGACGCGACCCCACTTGCAGGCGATGCCCATATCCTCAAACGGCTTGGAATCGATGTCCTGGCCAATGGCAACAAACACGCGCTCGCAGGGGATGACGCGCTCGGGCGTGGCGGCGGCACGCGGGGCCGGACGACCGCGACGGGGCTCGCCGATAATCTGCGGTTGTACGCGCAGGCCGCTCACGCGACCATCTTCGCCCGTCTCGATGGCGAGCGGCGCCGTGAGCTCCAGAACCTCGCAACCCTCAGCCTGGGCGCCGGCAATCTCGGCGTCCTGAGCCGTCATATCGCAGATGCGACGACGGTAGACGATGCTCACCTTTTCGGCACCGCAGCGCACGGCAGAGCGTGCCACGTCCATGGCCACGTTGCCGCCGCCGATGACGCACACGCGCTGGCCACTCAGGTCGGCCAGCTCGTCGTCACCGATGGCGCGCAGCATCTTGACGGCCGATTCCACGCCGGGCGCCTCTTCGCCCGGAAGGCCGAGCTTCTTGTCGCTGTGGGCACCGATGGCCAGGTAGACGGCATCGGACTCGTCGCGCAGACGGGCGAGCTCCTCACCGTTCACGGAGTGGTCGAGCTCCACGTCGATGCCGGCGCTCAAGATCCAGTCGATCTCGGCCTGAAGACGCTCGCGCGGCAGACGATAGCTGGGGATGCCGTAGCGCAGCATGCCGCCCAAGTGGTGGCGCTGCTCAAAAATGGTCACCTTGTGGCCCATCACGGCCAGGTAGTAGGCACAGGAAAGGCCGGCCGGGCCGCCGCCGATCACGGCGACGCGCTTACCGGTGTCGTCCACTACATGCGGCTTGTGGTCGTTGAGGTCACTGTGCTCAACGGCAAAACGCTTGAGGGCGAGGATGTTCATCGGATCATCGACCATGCCGCGACGGCAGTGTATCTCGCAGGGATGCTCGCACACCAAACCGCAGACGAGCGGCAGCGGGTTGTTCTTGCGGATGACCTTGACGGCATTGGCATAGCGGCCGGCCTCGACCAGCGAAATGTAACCGGGAATGTCGACGTGCGCCGGGCAGCCCGAGACGCACGGGACGCGGGCCTCGCGGTCAAAGCCACAGGAGTGCTCGCGGATATGGTGCTCAAAATCATCGCGGAAACCGCGGATGGCGGTGAGTGCCATGGCGCCGGCCTCGTAACCGATGGCGCAGTCGCTCGAAAGATAGATGGTGCGGGCAGTGCGCTCGATCAGATTGAGCGTGGACTCGTCGGCGCGGCCCTCGAGCACATCGGCGAGCAGATCGCTCAGCGCGCTCAGGCCCACACGGCAGGGCGTGCACTTGCCGCAGCTCTGGGTGGAGCACAGGTTGACGAGCGCCGCCGTAAACTCAACGGGGCACGGGGCGAGCGAACTCACCGCCAGACGGCGTCCAAGCGCATCGTGCAGATCGTCCATGACGGCCTGAGCGTGGCTGCGTTCCATTACGTGCAGTCGTGCCATAAGATCCCCTCTCATGCGGCAGCCCGGAGGCGAGGCCGGGCGAAATTGCTACACGCACAACACTGACCTAAAAAGTTGTTAGGTCTCCACGTAGTTCGGCAGGCGGTATGAAATGTCACCATCAGCGGTGAAAATGAACATTACCGCAGATAAATGCCATATTTGATAAAACGCGTTACCAAACGACAATGCCCCGCCCACGCAATCACGTGGACGGGGCATTGCTCTAGGTATGCGACCAGCGACCCTGTTGCTTTTACTTAAGCTCGGGCCAGTAACCCTTGTTGGCCTCGATCATGTCGTCGAGAACCTCCTTGGCGACCTTCATCGACGGCACGGTCTTGTTGAGCGTAAAGGCCTTGAGCGCCTTCTCGTACGAACCCTCGATCGTGGCCTCGACCACGAGCTTCTCGGAGTTCAGCTGCTGCATCATGAGGCCCTGCTGGAACAGAGGAATGTTGTCACGGCTGATGACCTCGGGGCCGTTCTTGCCAATGTAGGCAGGCAGCTCGACCATAGCGTCGTAGGGCATGTTGGGGATAGCGCCCTTGTTCTCGCAAATGACCAGGAAGCGCTGCTTGGTGTCGTTCTTCAGAGCGATAGCCAGGTCGGCAATCCAGTCGCCGTGGCTGCCCGCATAGAACGTGCTCTCGTCGATCTCGCCCGTCTTCTCGTAGTGGTCGATGCCGTCGAAGAGGTTCTTCTCGCGCGTCTCCTCAACCTCGTTAGCACGGGTGCGCTCTGGGTTGGAATGCTCGACGAACTCCTTCTGCTGCAGGTAGTAGTTCAGATACGTGTTGGGCAGGTACTCCGGGAAGCACTCCATGATCTCGTACTCGCCCTTCCAGACGTAGTACCAGCTGCCCTTGGTGTGGCGGTTCTGCTCGGGGTGCTCGTCGACGGCCTCCTCGGGCTTCTTTGCCATGAGCGAGCCCATGCCCTTGAGGTAAGAGTCGGGCAGCAGAATCTCATGCTCCTTGATGTACTCGCGCAGCTGCGGGAGCACCTCCTCGCCCTTGTGGCGGATCGAGGTGAACCAACCAAAGTGGTTGAGGCCAAAGTAATCGTACTCGACATCCTTCTTGTCGATATCGAGCGCGGCGCAAACCACGTCGATGATCGCGATCGGCATGTCGCAGATGTTGATGATACGAGCGTTGGGACGCAGCACGCGGCAGCCCTCGGAGACGATGGCGGCAGGGTTGGAGTAGTTGAGAATCCAGTAGTCCTTCTTGGCGTACTTCTCAACGTCATCGATCAGCTCGACCATGGGGAAGATGGTGCGCATGCCGTAGGCAAGGCCGCCGCAACCGCAAGTCTCCTGACCCACGCAGCCGTGACGCAGCGGAATCTTCTCGTCCTGCTCGCGCATGGCGTAGCCGCCCACGCGCATCTGGGCAAACACGAAGCTCGCGTCGGTAAAAGCCGTCTTTTTGTCGGTGGTCACCGTGAGCTTGATGTCCAGGCCGAGGTCCTCGTGCAAAATCCAGTCCACGAGCACGCCGATCTTGCGCTGGCGCTCCTCGTTGATGTCGTACAGACGAATCTCGTCAACGTCGAGCTCGTCCTTGCGCAGGGCGATGGACTTGACGATGCCGGGGGTAAAGGTGGATCCGCCACCACACAGAGTAATGATCATTGTTTACTGCTCCTTCTCAATTGCGTTTTCGACCTTGTCGCGCATCTCGGCGACCTTCATGCCAAAGATGATCTGGATATTATTGCCGTTGCGGTTGATGCCGCTGTTGGGCACGTGGTTGATGAGGTCCTCATTGATGAGGTCCGGGTTCTTAACGTTCACGCGGAGACGCGTAAAGCAGTTCTCGAGCTCCTCGATGTTGTCCTTGCCACCAAGACCTGCGACCAGGTCGGCAATACCTGCATCGACGCCCTCTGCGGGAGCCGCGGCAACAGCGCCCTGCTTCACCGCGACAGACGCGGCGGCCTCGCCCTCGGCAACGGACTCGGCGAGCTCGGACTCCTCCTCGCGACCAGGCGTGTGGAGGTTGAGCTTCTTAATAAGGAAGGTGAAGAGGAAGAAGTACAGAGCGGCGTTGACGACTCCAAGCACCAGCATAACCGGCCAGTTGGTCTTGTCGACACCGAGGACCAGGTTGGAAACCACGATGTTGATGATGCCGCCTGCAGTCGAAGCGGGCACGGAGAGGACCTTGAGCAGGACCAGGAAGATGCCGGAAAGAACCGAGTGAACAACAAAGAGCACGGGAGCGGCAAAGACAAAGAGGAAGTCCATGGGCTCGGTGACACAGGAGAGCACGGCGGTGATGATCAGCGGGATGATAACGGCCTTGGTCTTATCCTTGTTCCCCTTGTAAGCGGTGACGATAAAGGCGAGACCGATACCGATGTAGGGCCACAGGTTGTTGAAGGTGTAGCTGTTGAAGTAGGTGCTATCGGAGAAGGGCTGGCCCGTCATTGCCATCTCGGCGACACGGATGGGGTAGGCGCCGGCGATAACCTGATCGCCCAGTGTCAGGGTGCCACCCACATCGGAGAACTGGAACGGGGTGTAGATGAGGTGGTGCAGACCGGTGGGAACGAGCAGCTTGTTGAGCATGCCGTAGATAAACAGACCGATGTTGCCCGACTCCTTAATGATGCCGGCAACGGAGGAGATGGCGCCCTGAACCGGAGGCCAAACGATGCAGAAGCCAGCGCCCATGATCCAGGAGATGATGATCATAATCAGGAACGGGAAGCGAACGCCCGAGAACATCGAAAGGGCAATGGGGAACTGCTTGTTCGAGTACTTGTTGAACACGGCACCGGTGATGCAACCGAGAATGATGCCGCCAAACACGCCAGTATCGAGTACCTGGATGCCCATAACGGTGGCCTGGCCGGTTCCGGTAAGACCGAGCATGCCGCTCGCATCGGCAAGAGAGCCGGTGGCGTTGAGCACGATGTTGTTAGCCTGCAGGAACAGGAAGAACGACATCAGGGCGATCAGCGAAGCATGACCCTTGTTCTTCTTTGCCATGGCGCCGGCGATGCCCACGCAGAACAGAATCGAGAGGTTGTTGATGATAAACATCAGCGACTGATAGACAACGGCGCCCACAAGCTGGAACGGACCGGAGCCCAGTACGGGGACCAAAGCGCAGATGGTCTTGTTGGTCAGAATAATGCCCACGATGAGCAGGATGCCGGCAACCGAGAGATACATCATCGGCTGGACGATCGACTTCGCGAACACCTCCAACGGCGCTTTGAAATTGAACTTCTTTTTTGCGGTCATAGCGGTACTCCCCTTCCTTTTCCGCAAATTAAGACAGATGTGCCCTGGGCAAGACCGTAAGCCTTGCCTTATACCAATCGATGTGTGGGCACGTTATGCCTAGAGACCAGGTTCTCCAAGCAGGTTAACAATGTGATATGCGAGATAACTCTTCTCGGCATCGGTAACGACAACGTTATAGGTAGACGACAAGTGGGCGGCTATGGCGTCCGCGCACGAGAATGCGCACGGATACGCCGTTTCATCGATTCTGAACGGCGCGTCTCCGTTGATTTGCCCGGCCGTAGGATCGAGCGCTCGCTGTGCGAAAAACTGTAGGTGACGAACGAAACGTTCGTAAGGCAGCGAGGTGTCATCGAGGGTCGTGGCATAGCGCTCGGAAACAATCGCGAGCACGTCGCGAACAAGCTTGACCGAAACAATCAGACGGTCAGAGCGCTGCGGCATGGTGGCGTTGACGATATGCAAGGTAATGAAACCCTGCTCTTCTTCGCTCATCTGGATGCCCATATACTCCTTGATAATCTGCAGCGCACGGCCCGCAAGCGCATACTCCTTGCGATAGAACTGCTGGATCTCGAGCAGCAACGGATTCTCACAGGGGACGCCCTTGCGCTCGCGCTCCAAAGCAAGGCTGATATGGTCTGCGAGAGCAATGAGAATCTTATCGTTGATGTCAACATTGAGCTCTCGACGAAGCATCTGAACAATGTCCTCGGAAATTACGAGGTTGACGGTGGGGATGGACTCCAAAAGATGAGCCAAGCGGTCAATCGTACGCGAATCCTGAGAAGTTCCCTCCTGCAACGCGTAGGTCTTTTCGACCGACGTCTCATCGATGGTATCGCCGGCATGACGGCCAAAGCAGAGGCCTCGACCGATGACGATGAGCTCGGAGCCATCGTCCGAAGTGACCATTGCGACGTTGTTGTTAAAAACTCGCTTGATAACCACGGTACCCACCACAAGAATTTACTCGGAAAGCCAGACGACAGGCTCTTTAACAGCAACAGGGCCGGAAGCATGTTCACGAAGAGTCGAGTTCTCCGAACGCTCGCACACGATAACGAAGACCGTGGGATCAAAGCCGGCAGCGCGAACCACGTCGAAATCGACCTCGACGAGGGGCTGGCCCGCGTCGACATGGTCACCCTGGGCAACAAGCGCATGGAAGCCCTTGCCCTCAAGTTTAACAGTGTCGATTCCGATATGCAGCATCACCTGAGCAGAGCTGTCATCGGACATGATGCCCAGCGCGTGCTCAGTCGGAAACAGTGCGGCGACGGTGCCGGAAACAGGAGCGCATAGCGTTCCCTCTTGGGGAACCACGGCAACGCCATCACCCACTGCACGGCTGCTAAAAGCGGGGTCATTGGTATTTTCTAGATTAACAAGCTCGCCGGAAACAGGGGCGAGGATTTCGAACTCGGAAGTCGCAGTCGCCTGCTTGTCCGAGCCACCCATAAGGCGAGAAAAGAAACCCATGGTGACATGTCCCTTCATAAATATAGCCCAACCAAAATCAATCGAATGCGCCCATTGAGACGCTCGCGATCAAAGACTTTGGTTAGGCCCACGTCCGAGGGGACTCGGTAACCTTCCGCATTTCTTTTACGGGGGTTATTGTAGACAAGCCCAAAGCCGGAACAATCATTATGACCGGCGAACGGTATTTTTTCTCCGATAAACGGTATTTATGCGGTACTTAGGGACGTTCCTTTTCTGCCGGCACTCGGGGACACTCCTCACTCTGGTGCATTGGGGACAGGTTTGTTTGCACCAGGTTGGTGCAGATTAACCTGGTCCCATTGCACCAATTTCGTATGCGCTAGATAAAGAGCTCGCATTCCTTCCGCACGACGCAAACCTTGCTCAGCATCTGGGAAACAGCGGATAGCTTGTTGGGATCAGCCTTACGAGCACCTCGCGGACATACGGCAATGCAGCGCATGCAGGAGATGCACGCCTCGCCAGCTGCTCGTTTGGGGTCACCCTTGTCGATAGCACAAACGGGGCACGCCGCGGCGCATGCACCGCAGGAAACGCAATCCTCTGTTGCCTCGGGTGCCATGCGGTGACCTCCAGCTTGTTTATAAGGACGATTGCCGGGGATAGAGGGCTCGGACGCATCCTCAGCCAACAGCTTTTGCTGAATTTGCTGAGCAAACTCAGCAAGCTGCGCCGCATCCTGCGCATCCGGACGACCGGCAGCAAACTGTCGCGCAATGGAATGTTCTGCAATGGCCGCAACTGCCGCGATCACCCGGAATCCCGCATGCTTCGCAACGTCCTCCAGCTCTACGAGCGTGTCCTCAAACGCGCGGTTTCCGTATACACAAACCAAAACAGCCCGAGCCCCGTTGCCGCGCACCATGCCCAACCGGTCAGCCACCACAGCCGGGATTCTACCGGCATACGCCGGCACAGAGATTACGGCCACGTCGTCCTCGGTCATCGAGACAGCGCTGAAATCTAGCCCGCTATCGGTCAGATCGACGGTAACGGTATTCTTGTCCAGTGCCCCGGCCACAAGGCCAGACACCTTCTGCGTTCCACCCGTCGGACTAAACACAATTTCGAATACGCTCATCGAGGCACCCTCCCCTACGCCTGGCAACGCGTCAAGCCGCTTTCACATCCAGCCAGAGTATACGGCACGTGGGGTCCCCGTTTTGATGCACCAAGCACCCCAATGCACCCACCCTACGCTGTCTGCCTCTTCGTTTTGTATAAATTACGGTACAAATTGTATATATTTACGGGATACCGCTGTGTTCTCCCGAGGTACCCCATCCTAGCCCGTGCAAAAAACGGAGTATTCTGCAACGTAACCACGCCAGCACCGCCGCGGGTGGGCAAAACTGTAGGGCGCCGTATCATTCTAAGTCCCGATATGGCGAGAATGACGCGCCCCTGCTCCGGAAAACGGCGAAATCTGACTCAGAACGCTCGCCAGGGATATCCGAAGGCCACCGTTGGCGACGTCGGATCATATGCAGACAACTCGAACTGCAGAATACTCCAAAAAATGCACGGCGCACCCCATGGGACCCATTGCCGCATGGCAGAAAACAGGTCCACGGCATCCTCTAGATGCATTCCCGAGGAAATCACATTTGAACTAGCGATCGGATACGACAAACAAAAAGGGCCCCGAGCGTAGTTGCTCGGGACCCTTGGTTCACCTCGCTCTAGCGGGCGATGCGTATGTTACTTGCGCTTGCCGCCGCCGTCACCGGGACGACGGGAGCTGCTACCACGCTTGCCGCCACGGCTGTTGCCATAGCTGCCGCGGTTATCGCGACCGCCGGCGCGGCCGCCACGGGAACCGGCCTGGTTGCCGCCGCGACCACCACGGTAGCCGCCGCGACGCTCTTCGCGGGTATCGTCGTAGTTGCGCCAGTCATCGCGACGATCGCGGCTGGCACGCGGATCACGACGGTCGCGCAACTCGTTAGAACGACCAGCGCCGCCGCGGCCGCCATTGCCGCGAGCACCCTCGCGACGCTCGCCGCCGCGGCTACCGCGCTCTTCAAAGCGCTTGCCGCCACGGGACTCACCGCCACGGGCAGCACGCTCACCACGACCCTCGCCGCCGCGACGCTCGTCACGGCCGCCGCGCTCGTCATCACGACCGGAACGACGGCGGTCGCCCGAACCGCGCTTGACACCGCGCGAACCGCGGCCCTCGTCCTCGCGCTCGACACGACGACGGCCACCGCGATCCTCGTCCTCGCGGCGGCGGCGATGTGCCTCGCCCTGGAACTGCTTGGCACGACGCTCGGCACGGTTGCCACGCGGGGCCTGCTCGACAGCACCGCCGCGCTCCTCGGCAGCCACCTCGCGGGCCACGCTCTCAACAGCCTCGTCCACGCGAGCCTGAACGCCTTCGCGCACGCGGGTCTTGCCGCCGCGCTTGGGACGGCTCGGACGCTCGCCATCGCCGCGACGCTCGTCGCGACCGCGGTTGGAACGACCGGCCACATCGCCGTAGTCATCGCCGTTGCGTTTGCCGTCGCGACGCGCCTGCTCAAGCTTCTTCTTGCTCTTGGACTTGCCGCGCTTGGTCTTCTTCTTCACCTTAAAGGCCGCAGGATCGCGCTCGGGGTCAACCGCGGGCGGATTGGGGCCCACATGCAGGTCGCCGGCCTCGTAGATGTCGGCGGTCTTGTCCATGAGCTTCTCGATCTCGTAGAACTCATCGACATCCTGCTCGGTCACAAACGTGATGGCCCAGCCCAGCTCGCCGGCACGACCCGTACGGCCAATACGGTGGATGTAGTCGGTCGGCTCGGCCGGCACGTCAAAGTTCACGACGTAGCGCACGTCGCTGATGTCGATGCCGCGGGCGAGCACGTCGGTCGCCACCAACACGTCGACGGTGCCGTCGCGGAAGGCCGAAAGGGCACGCTCGCGCTGGGCCTGGCTGCGGTTGCCGTGAATCGCGGCGGCCTTGATGCCCTTGCGCTCCAGACGACGGCAGCAGCTGTCGGCGCGGTGCTTGGTACGCATAAAGACGATGGTGCGCTCCGGGCCCTCCTTTTTGAGGAACTCGGGCAACAGGTTATTCTTGGCCTCGATGGACACCGGGAACACAAACTGGTCGACGGTGTCGGCGGTCGACGTGGCAGGTGCGATCTCCACGCGGGCCGGGTCGCTCACCAGGTCGGTGATCTCGCCCACGGCCTCCTCGTCGAGGGTCGCCGAGAACAGCAGCGTCTGACGCTCGGCCGGCGTCTCGCGCACAATGCGCCGGACGGCGGGCAAAAAGCCCATGTCGAGCATACGGTCGGCCTCGTCGAGCACCAGGACCTTAACCTCGTCCAGGTGGCAGGCGCCCTGCTCGATCAGATCGACCAGACGGCCCGGCGTTGCGACCAGGATGTCGCAGCCGTACTTAAGTGCCGCGGTCTGCGGCTTGTAGCTCACGCCGCCCACGACGGTCACGGCAACATGGCCGGTGACGTCGGCGATTTTGCTTGCGACCTCGTCGATTTGCTGGGCAAGCTCGCGCGTAGGGGTGATGACGAGCATCACGGGGCCGCGACCGTTGCCCTCGGGCTTTTTAGCACCGCGACGACGGTTGCGGCCGCCGCGCTCGAGCACGGGTTTGGGAGGAGCGATGTGCTCCAGATTGTTCATGGTCGGCAGCAAAAAGGCGGCCGTCTTGCCGGTGCCGGTCTGAGCGGCGGCAAGCAGGTCGCGGCCCTCGAGCACCACGGGGATGGAGCCGGCCTGCACGGGCGTCGGCGCCGTGTAGCCCAGGTTCTCGATAGCACGAAGCATCTCGTCGGAGAGGCCCAGCTCGTCAAAGGCGGGCAGGCTCTCGGTAGCGGACTCGACGGCCTGGGCAGCATTGGCCTCATCGGCGGCATCGAAGGCAGCCTGGGTCATGGCCTCGCGGGTCTCGTCCAGAATCTCGGCGTCCGTGACGTCGGATACAGAATTACGCATATGTCGTTGTTCCTTATCTGCACGCGTTATGGGCACGGCATGCGGCCGCGCGGGCGTGCTTGGTAGTGCGCTAATACATACAAAAACGGGTGCGCACAGAGAGGACGTTGCTCAGCACGCTGGCGATCGCTTTGGCAGCCCTATCACGCGCCGTCCAGACGCAGCAGCTCTAAGCGATGGAGCAGATTCGCCGCCGGTTAGTATACCCGT
>CAVKNR010000023.1:0-11555 GCA_963657575.1 Sodaliphilus sp. | reverse complement strand
AGTTGAAAGGCAGATTGCCGCTCTGGCGGGTTTGCAGCGTCAACTGGTTACGCGGGCTGGTAAGCCCGCGTAACCCTAATAATTGGCCTCGTAGCCGTTGCCGTCGCCGGTGGGCTCTTCGTAGTAGTCCGAATCGCTCGAATCGCTTGAGTCATCGGAATCGTCAGAGCTGACCGATGAGGTTGCGGTACCGTTTGCGTAGTCGTCAGACGTGTTGTTGTTCAGGTCGCCGATCGTAGAGCTGGAACCGTCGGAAAGACCCATGGTGTTGGGACCCTTGGGATCCTTGCCGGCATCGACGCGCTCCATCATTTCCTTGAGCTCGTCCTCGTAGACAAAAACGTAGCTCACACCGTCGATCATGGTGCTGTCGTCGGCGTACGAGGGCAGGTTGGCCGAGTAGATACCGTCGACATCCATACCGCGCATGGCGTTGACCGTAGCCACGATATCCTGAACGCTCATATCGGTTACGAGCATATCGGACAGCGAATTAACCAGGCCAAAGATCTTCGTGGCATCGAAGTTATTGAGAATCTGGTTGGCAAGGGCGCCAAGCACCTGACGCTGGTGGCGCATGCGCGTGTAATCGCCGTCGGCATAGGTGTAGCGGCAGCGGGCATAGGTAAGGGCGGTGGCGCCGTCCATATGCTGCTGGCCAGCGGTAATCTTAATATCCAGGTGCTCGGGGTCGTCAACATCATCGGTTGCGTTAATGTCGATACCGCCAACCGAATCAATCAGCGCCTGCATACCGTCGAAGCTGACCTCGGCATAGTGGGAAATCTGAACACCGCACAGCTCGTTGACCGCCTCGACCATGGCCTCGGCGCCGCCAACGGTATGGCAGGCGTTGATCTTCATGGTCTCGCCCTTGTACTCGACCTTGGTGTCGCGCGGAACGGAAATGAGCGTCGCCTGCTTTTGCGTGGGGTCGATGCGTGCCAGGATAATCGAGTCGGCACGATACGTATCCTCGCCCGGACGGCCGTCGGTGCCAAGAAGCAGCACGTAGAACGGATCCTTTGCCTCATCGGTGTCAACCAGAACCCGACGCAGATTGTCGGTAATGACATTAGAATCGCCGAGCTTGCCCATAATGGTGGCAAACCA
This sequence comes from Sodaliphilus sp., assembly GCA_963657575.1. Taxonomy (GTDB): domain Bacteria; phylum Actinomycetota; class Coriobacteriia; order Coriobacteriales; family Coriobacteriaceae; genus Collinsella. The sequence goes on along the minus strand of CAVKNR010000023.1, from coordinate 10,442 downwards.
CAGGCCGGCAGCGGTAGTGGCACTCAGCAGCACGCCAAGCACGACAATGAGCGCGACGTGACGAATCGTGTGGCTACGACGACGTTGGCGAGCGCGCTCGGAATAGCGAGCCACGTTATCGCGACTGTAGATCTTGGCCTGCGCACCAGTTGAGGGTCTTCGGGCGGTGGTATCCGCGAGGGGCTTTTTATTAAACATAGGCAACCTGTATTAGTAGATGACGGGATCGGGGACGGTAGCATGCTCGACATGCGCGCCGAGCGCCTGCAGCTTTTCGACAAACTGCTCGTAGCCGCGCTTGATGTGATGGATGGCCGAAACCTCGGTCGTCCCGTCGGCGATCAAGCCCGCTACGACGAGGGCCGCTCCGCCACGCAGATCGGGCGAGGTAACCTGTGCACCCGAGAAGCCCTTGACGCCATGAATCATGGCGTGATGGCTCTCGATACGAATGTCGGCACCCATGCGCACCAGCTCAGAGGCAAACATAAAGCGATTCTCGAAGATGTTTTCGGTAATAACGGAACTGCCGTCGGCAAGGGCGGAGAGCACCATAATCTGCGCCTGCATGTCGGTCGGGAAACCGGGGAACGGAAGCGTCTGGATGTCGACCGGCTTGATACGCTCGGCACGGTTCACATGGACGCCATCTTCGACGCGCTCGCAGTCGATACCCATGAGCTCCATCTTCTTGAGCACCATGCCCAAGTGAATGGGGCAAAAGCCCGTGACATCGACGCCGCGATCGTCGGCCGTCAACGCACCGGCAACGATAAAGGTACCGGCCTCGATGCGGTCGCCCACCACGCGATGGGTAACGGGATGGAGCTCTTCCACGCCCTCGATGGTCACGACGGGCGTACCGGCGCCAACAATCTTGGCGCCCATCTCGTTGAGCATGTTGGCGAGATCGACGATCTCGGGCTCGCGGGCGGCATTGTCGATAACCGTGGTGCCCTTCGCGCGCACGGATGCCATAATGAGGTTCTCGGTCGCACCGACACTGGCGAACTCGAGCGTGACGGTGGTACCGCGCAGACCTTGGGGCGCATTAGCGTTGATGTAGCCGTGGGCGGTATCGAACTCAACGCCCAGGGCCTCAAGACCAAGAATGTGCATATCGATCTTGCGAGCACCCAGGTTGCAGCCGCCCGGCATGGCGATCTTGGCGCGATGGAAGCGACCCAGCAGGGGTCCCATCACGGCGGTGGAAGCACGCATCTTGGCAACGAGCTCGTAGGGGGCCTCCCAAGAATCGACCTGAGAGGTATCAATCTCGAGCGTGTGCTCGTCGAGAACATCGATCGTAGCGCCCATGCCCTTGAGCACCTTGCCCATCACGTGGACATCGGAAATATCGGGCACGTTCTGCAGCGTCGTCTTGCCCGGCGCCAGAAGCGTTGCCGCCATGAGTTTGAGTGCGGAGTTCTTGGCACCCGAGACGGGCACGGAGCCTCCGATGGCGTGGCCACCCTCAACGCGGATAATATCCAAGGTCTACCCTTTCAAAAAGCATGCCCGGGATGGCTGGGCCATCCCGGGCATGATGTGTTCGCAAATGGTCGAACGCTAAATCGTTTGACTATTGGGCAAGCTTGAGCTTACACCATGCGATTTCATTATAGAGGTAGGCGCGGCGTGCATCATCCTCCGACAAATTACCCAGCTTCTCTTCAAAACCTTGAATATCAGCTTTAAGCTTGTCGGCATCGACGGTCGCCAAATCGCAAGCGCGCTCGGCGAGAACGGTCACGACATCGTCCGCAACCTGGGCATAGCCGCCGGCCACGGCAAACGTGTGGTCGACAGTGCCCATGGCCTTATCGGAAACGCGAACGTAACCGCGGTCGATCGTGCAGATCTCGCTGGAGTGAGCGGGCAGGACGCCAAACTCGCCATCCGTGGACGGAATCGACACAAACGCAGCGTCGCCCTCATAGGCGCAGCTCACGGGGCACACGATGCGGATACGCATAACCTACTTCTCCCCCATCTTGCGGGCGCGCTCGCGCACGTCCTCAATCGTGGAAGCATAGCGGAAAGCCTGCTCGGGCAGGTCATCGGCCTTGCCGTCGACAATCTCGGCGAAAGAGCGGACGGTATCCTCGACGCGGACGTAGACACCGGGGTTGCCGGTGAACTTCTCGGCGACGTGGAAGGACTGCGAGAGGAACTGCTGAATCTTACGGGCACGGTTGACCGTAAGGCGCTGCTCCTCGGACAGCTCGTCCATACCCAGAATGGCGATGATGTCCTGAAGGTCGGAGTACTCCTGCAGGAGCTCCTGGACCTTGACGGCGACACGGTAGTGCTCCTCGCCGACGATCGAGGGATCGAGAGCGTCGGAGGAAGACGCAAGCGGGTCGATAGCCGGGAACAGGCCGAGCGACGAAATGCTACGCGAAAGAACCGTGGTGGCGTCGAGGTGCGTAAACGTCGTGGCAGGCGCCGGGTCGGTCAGGTCGTCTGCGGGGACGTAGACAGCCTGGACGGAGGTAATGGAGCCCGTCTTGGTCGAGGTAATGCGCTCCTGGAGGTCGCCCATCTCGGTTGCCAGCGTGGGCTGGTAACCAACGGCGGACGGCATACGGCCCAGCAGTGCGGAAACCTCGGAACCAGCCTGGGAGAAGCGGAAGATGTTGTCGATGAACAGCAGAACGTCCTGGCCGCGATCACGGAAATACTCAGCGGTGGTAAGGCCGGCCAGACCGATGCGCAGACGCGCTCCGGGCGGCTCGTTCATCTGACCGTAGACCAAGCAGGTCTTGTCGATAACGCCAGACTCGCTCATCTCGAGGAACAGGTCGGTGCCCTCGCGGGTACGCTCGCCGACGCCGGTGAACACCGAGGTGCCGCCGTGCTCCTGGGCGAGGTTGTTGATGAGCTCCTGGATCAGAACGGTCTTGCCGACGCCGGCGCCGCCGAACAGACCTGTCTTGCCGCCGCGGATGTAGGGCTCGAGCAGGTCGACGGCCTTGATGCCGGTCTCGAAGATCTCGGTCTTGGTGGTGAGCTCGTCGAAACGGGGCGCTGCATGGTGGATGGGGTAGAACTCCTCCACCTCGGGCATGGGCTTGCCGTCGACGGGCTTGCCCATGACGTTCCAAATGCGGCCGAGCGTCTTGGGACCAACGGGCATCTTCATGGGCTCACCGGTATCGGTGGCGATGAGGCCGCGCTGCAGGCCGTCGGTCGAGGACATGGCGACCGTGCGGACGACGCCGCCCGGAAGCTGGCTCTCGACCTCGAGGATCGTGCTCAGATGACCGATCGGGGTCTCGGCCTCGACCGTGAGCGCGTTGTAGATCGGGGGCACCGCGCCGTCAAACTTGACGTCGACGACAGGGCCGATGATTCGCACGATGCGACCATCACCGGCAGTCGTCTTCTTGGTGGCTTCCTCGACCGCAAGCTTTACGGTGTTATTAGCCATTACTGTTCCTCCAATGCTGAGGCTCCGCCGACGATCTCGTTAATCTCGGTCGTGATCGAAGCCTGGCGCACGCGACTATACGTGCGGGTAAGGGTCGAGATGATCGCGGTGGCGTTTTCCGTCGCGGAGTGCATGGCCTTGCGGCGTGCACCCTGCTCGGCAGCCGCCGAATCGATCAGGGCCTGGTAGATGACCGTCAGGATATAAGACGGCACAAGCTTGCCGAGAACATGCTCGGGAGAGGGCACGAACTCGAACGTGGACGAGATGCGCTTAGGGGCGTCGGTCTCGTTCTTACGCGGACCGTGGGCCATAGCGATCATCTCGGGGTCGAGCGGCAACAGATGCTCGACGCGAAGCTCCTGATCCACGCGGTTCTTGGCGTGGTGGTAGACAAGCTCGACACGGTCAAGCTCACCGGCACGATACGCATCGCAGATATGAGAGGAGATCATGCGGGCCTGATTGAAATCGGGCTCAGAGGAGTTGCCCTCAAAGTGCATGACAACGTTTGCGCGGTCACGGAAATACGTGGCCGGCTTACGCCCGCACGCGATGATCTCGCATTCGATGCCGTCGTTCGCCCAAGAAGCGGCGAGCTTTTCGGCCGTGCGCTCCACCGTCGTATTGAAACCGCCGGCAAGGCCGCGGTCCGAGGCAATAACGACAATCAGGCCATGCTTGACGCTCTCATGCTTCTGCAGCATGGGATCGGTGCCCGAACAGGAAGCGTCGCCGGCGACCGTCAACATGACGTCGGTCAGCGCCTCCTTATAGGGCTCGGCCTGCTTGGAGCGATCGAGGGCACGACGAATCTTGGCCGTAGAGACCATCTCCATCGTGCGCGTGATCTGCTTGGTCGTGGTAACCGAGGAGATTCGCTTCTTAATGTCGCGAAGGTTGGCCATGGGGCTTAGTTCTCCTCTGATCCAGAAACATCCGAATGGTGCTTGGCCATGAACTGCTGCTTGAAGTCGCCGATGACGCGCAAGAGCTCAGCCTTGGTGTCATCATCGATCTTCTTGGCGCGAACCTTGTCGAGCAGCGAGCCAAAGCCATTGTCCATGTACTCGATGAGCTCGGCACGGAAAGGCAGCACGTCGGCGATCTCCAGGTCATCCAGGAAGCCCTCGTTGCCAGCGAACAGCGTAACGATCTGCTCGCCAACCTCAAACGGCTTGTAACGCGGCTGCTTCAGGAGCTCGGTCATGCGGGCACCATGGGTCAGCTGCTTCTGAGTAGCCTCGTCGAGGTCGGAGCCGAACTGCGTAAAGCCAGCGAGCTCCTGATAGGAAGCGAGGTCCAGACGGAGGTTGCCGGCGACCTGCTTCATGGCCTTGGTCTGCGCATCGCCACCGACGCGGGACACGGAGATACCCACGTCGACTGCCGGGCGCTGACCCTGGAAGAAGAGCTCGGACTGCAGGTAGATCTGACCATCGGTAATGGAAATGACGTTGGTCGGAATGTAGGCCGAGACGTCGCCGTCCTGGGTCTCGATGATCGGCAGTGCCGTCATGGAGCCGTAACCGTTCTTCTTGGACATCTTGACGGCACGCTCGAGCAGACGAGAGTGCAGGTAGAAGATGTCGCCAGGATAGGCCTCGCGTCCGGGCGGACGATGCAGCGTCAGCGACATCTGACGGTAGGCCACAGCCTGCTTGGACAGGTCATCGTAGATGACGAGCACGTGGCCGCCGGGGTTGGTCTCGCTGGCGGGCTTGCCGTCCTCGCCGTTGTACATAAAGAACTCGCCAATAGCGGCACCGGCCATAGGCGCGATGTACTGCATAGGGGCGGAATCGGCAGCGGTGGCCGAAACGATGATGGTGTAGTCGAGCGCACCGTGCTGAGCGAGGGTCTCGCGGATGTTGGCAACCGTGGAGGCCTTCTGGCCGATGGCGACATAGATGCAGACCATGCCCTTGCCGCGCTGGTTGAGGATAGCGTCGATGGCGATGGCGGTCTTACCGGTCTTACGGTCACCGATGATGAGCTCACGCTGACCGCGGCCAATAGGTACCATGGAGTCGATAGCGAGCAGACCGGTCTGAACCGGCTCGCACACCGGGGTACGATCGATGACGCCGGGAGCCTTGAACTCGATGGGGCGACGGTGCGTAGCGACGATGTCGCCCAGGCCGTCGATGGGCTGGCCGAGCGGATTGACGACGCGGCCGAGCATGGCACGGCTCACGGGGATATCCATAACGCGGCCAGTGGTGCGGCACTCGTCGCCTTCCTTGATGGAGTCGACGGCACCAAACAGAACGGCGCCGACCTCGTCACGGTCAAGGTTCTGGGCAAGGCCGAAGACGGTCTCACCGGTATCGGAGCTCTTGAACTCCAGAAGCTCGCCTGCCATGGCGCTCTTGAGGCCGGAGACGCGCGCGATGCCGTCGCCTACCTCATCGACCGTTGAAACCTCATGCGTATCGACCGTCGCGGAGAGGCTCGTGAGCTGCTCCTGCAGTTTCTTGGCGATATCCTGGGCATTGAGGGTTTCGGACATTAGGCTTCACCTCCGTACGAATTAGCAGAGTTTGCGAGGGTCTCCTGCGCGATGCGCAGCTGCGTCTTGACGGAAATGTCACGACGCTCGCCGCGGGCCTCGAGCACCAGGCCGCCCACGATAGACGGGTCGACCTGCTCGATAAGGAATACCTTGCGGCCGAAGTCCTGCTCGCATTTCTTAGTGATGGTTTGACGCAGCTCGTCGTCGAGCGGGATCGCCGTGGTGACGGTCACGCCCACTACATCCTCGTCTTCCTCGGCAACATACTTAAAGGCAGCTGCCACCTTGGGAAGAAGGTCGAGCTGGTCGCGCTTGGACATGGTGTCGAGCACGGCGATGATCTCGGGGCTGGCAGAAGCCAGGCGCTCGATCATCTCGAGGTCCTCAAACACATGGTCCTCGGCCTTAGCGGCTTCCAGAAGGGAGCGCGCGTAGGTCTCGAGCACCTTGTCCTGATAGCGGCTAGTCGGCATTCAGGCTACCTGCTTCCTGGATGTAGCGCTCGATGAGCTTCTTCTGCTCGGCATCGTCCTCGAGTGCCTCGCCCACGATCTTGGTGGCGACGGCAACGGACAGGTCGGCGATGGAGCTCGCGGCACCGGCGTAAATGGACTTGCGCTCGTCCTCGACGGTCGTATGGGCCTTGGCGATGATCTCCTCGGCCTCCTTGTGAGCAGCCTCGATGATACGGGCGCGCTCGGACTCGGCGTCCTTACGGGCCTCGAGAACGATGTCGGCAGCCTGACGACGGGCGTCGGTGACGATCGAGTCGGACTCAGCGCGCTTGGCGATAGCCTCCTGCTTGGTCTTCTCGGCCTCGTCGAGGCTCTCCTCGATCTTCTTGCCGCGCTCCTCCATGGTTTTCATGATGCCCGGCAGGGCGACCTTGGCCAGCACGATCCAGATGATCAGGAAGGCGATAAGCGCCGGGATGAACTCCGCCATCTTAGGGATGAGGATGTCCGCACCGGCAGCGCCGTCCTCGGCGAACGCGGAAACCGGCATAAGCAGCGCGGCCGCGGACGCGGAGAGTGCGATCGCGCTCTTCTGGGATGAAAGATTCATACTTGACGCTCCGTGCTATTTAACGATCAGCGCGACAACGAAGCCGATCAGAGCCAGAGCCTCGCCGAAGGCGGAGCCCATGATGAAGACGGTGAACACGCGGCCCTGGACCTCAGGCTGACGGGCCATAGCACCCGTAGCACCCAGAGCAGACAGGCCGATAGCAAGACCAGCGCCGATAACACCGAGACCGTAACCGATAACTCCCACGATTCCTCCTTTGTCGTGCGTGTCTTATTTCACGCAGGATAACCTTTTTATAACTGCCGGGCTCCATGGGTACGGGCACCGGCGGTTTAACGAATTGCCTTACCTTTAAGGCGCGAACGGAAGATTACTCCTCCTCCGCGACCTCCTCTGCCTCGGAGACATACACGGCGGTAAGGACCGTGAAGACGTAAGCCTGGATGGCGCCGACCACAAGCTCGATCGCATAGATCAGGATGAGGATGGCAAGCCAGGCCAGCGAAGGCAGGGCGCCGACGGCGTGGGCCGCGGAAACCTGCTGAAGCAGCGGCTGCATGAACATGCTCGCCATGATGGCGAACGAGCCCATGACCACGTGTCCTGCGAACATGTTGCAGAACAGACGGACGGCGAGCGTGATGAGGCGCAGGAAGGTCGAGAAAAGCTCGACGACCCACACGAGCACGTTCATCGGGAAGCTCACGCCCTGCGGGGCGAGGCTCTTGATGTAGCCGATCACGCCGTGAGCCTTGCATCCGTAGTAGATGAAGTACACGAAGGCGAAAATGGCGAGTGCGGCGGTGGAGCCGATTGCGCCGGTGCCGGGCTTCATTCCCGGGATCAGGCCGATCATGTTATTGATCAGGATGAACAGGAAAAGCGAGCACAGGAACGGGAAGTGCTTCTTCCAGTTCTCACCCACGACACCCTTGCCGATATCGTTCTCGACGTACTCGATGATGTACTCGAAACCGTTGACGAAGAAGCCCTTGGGAACCAGGGTCTGCTTCTTCTTGAACACGGCCAGGACGATCAGGAGCACGATCGTGGAGACGATCAGCCAAAACGAGTACTGCGTGATGCCGCAGCTCAAATCGCCCACGACAGGGGTGGAGCTGAACTCGCTGACCAGATGATTAATCTCATCAGGCAGCTTTTCAAAAATTTCCACGACTTACCTTTCGACCTCATGAGGATCTCGCAGCGCCTTGGCGACGCGAACCGCGCAGGCGGCCATAAAGGCCACGAAGCCGATCGCCTCGCCCAGGAGGAACATGCGAAATGCCTCTCCGAACAACACAAACACAACCAAGGTAAAGACAAGCAACGCGATTGCCGAGACCGCGAGACTCACCATACCCTTGAGCATGTCCGCATTCTGCTTATCGTCAAGAACCGGCTTGAGCGTAAAGACAAAGGGAAGGAAGGCAATCGCGCCCGCGATGGCACCTGCAACGATAGCGAGCAGATCGGCTATCTGAAACACTGGCGTCCTCACTTTCCTTTTTAACGCCTTACAGAACAGTTCCCGCCAAACATTGGTGACTATTGTACGAGCCAATCGCTAAAGTACAACCGAAAAAGCATCGGTTAATACGCACCTGTTCGTTTTCTTAAGACCTTCTTTATGCCGCAGGTACGGTAATACGTTTTTCTCGAACCCTGCAGGGCAAAACGTCCGTTAACAGGAGTGCGCGTGGTCGTCTTTTGCTCGCCCGCGCGCACCATTTCTTCGTATTTTCGACGTTAGCCGGTATGGCCCAGAGATTACAGCGTGCCGTAGATGCGGTCGCCGGCGTCGCCCAGGCCGGGAACGATGTAGGCAGCTTCGTTGAGATGGTCGTCGATGGCGCAGGTATAGATATGCACATCGGGGTCCTTCTCAGTCAGCGACTTGAGGCCCTCGGGGGCCGCGACGATGCACAGCATGCGGATGTCCTTGACACCGCGCTCGCGCAGGTAGCTGATGGCCATCTCGGCCGAACCGCCCGTGGCGAGCATGGGGTCGACGACCAGGCAGATGCGCTGGTCGATATCCTTGGGCATCTTGCAGTAATACTCGTGCGGCTCGTGGGTGACCTCGTCGCGCTCCATGCCGATGTGGCCCACGCGAGCGGAGGGCACCAGGTCGAGGATGCCGTCGACCATGCCAAGGCCCGCACGCAGGATGGGCACGATGGCGAGTTTCTTGCCGGCGAGCTGCTTAAACGTTGCGGTGGTGATAGGGGTCTCGACTTCGACGTCTTCCATGGGCAGGTCGCGCATGGCCTCGTAGCCGTCAAAAAGCGCGAGTTCGCGCACGAGCTGGCGGAACTGGTTGGTGCCGGTGTTTTTGTCGCGCAGGATCGACAGCTTGTGCTGGACGAGCGGGTGATCGACAAGCGTCACACGGGACGTATCGTAGGTGACGGTCATGGGTTGATTGCCCCTTTCGTTGCGGCCACAAAACGGCCTTGCTGACAAGGCGCACAGCAATGTTGCCGCCGCACGCCATGCATAAGTTTAGCGGTTTGTTGTATCGAGCAGCCCATCGCAGCCCTACTGTGCGGTACTGAGCGAGCGCTTGACTGCATCACGCCAACCCGCAAGGTTTTGCTCGCGACGCTCGGCGGACATATAGGGAAGGAAGGTCCTAACGATCTGGGCATTTTGCTCCAGCTCTTCAAGGTCTTCCCAATAGCCGACGGCAAGACCCGCCAAGTACGCGGCACCGATTGCCGTGGTCTCCACCGTCTCGCATTGCAGCACGGGGATATCCAGCAGGTCAGCCTGGAATTGCATGATGAACTCGTTGCGCGAGGCACCGCCATCGACAGACAGGCGCTCAATCGAAAGCCCCACGTCCTGCTCCATGGCGCGCAGCACGTCGTAGCTCTGATATGCCATGGATTCGCAGGCGGCACGTACGATGGTCGCACGGCTCGAGGCGCCGGTCAGACCGCACACGATACCGCGGGCATGCGGGTCCCACCAGGGAGCACCCAAACCCGCAAAGGCGGGAACGAAGTAGCAGCCCTCGTTGTCGCTAATCGAAGCGGCGAGTTGTGCCGACTCGCTCACGCTCGAGATGATGCCCATGTTGTTGCGCAGCCAGTTCATGGTTGAGCCGGCGGCAAAGATAGAACCCTCGAGCGCATAGCTGATCTTGCCGTCCGCGGCGATACCGATCGTGGAGACCAGACCGTTCTTGGATTCGACGACCTCGTCGCCGGTGTTCATGAGCATAAAGCAACCCGTGCCATAGGTGTTTTTGGTCTGGCCGGGATGGAAGCAGCAGTGGCCGAACAGCGACGCCTGCTGATCGCCCGCCACGCCCATGATGGGCGGCATGTTGGTCATGATGTCGCTCGCGACGCGGCCGTAGTCGCCCGAGCTCCAACGAACCTCGGGCATCATGGAACGTGGAACGTCAAAGAGCGCCAGCAGGTCGTCGTCCCAATCGAGCGTATGGATATTAAAGAG
>CAVKNR010000022.1:0-11807 GCA_963657575.1 Sodaliphilus sp. | reverse complement strand
CCTACATGGCTGACGGTACCCCGATCGACGTTATCCTCAACCCGCTGGGCGTTCCTTCGCGTATGAACGTCGGTCAGCTGCTCGAGTGCCACCTTGGCTGGGCTGCTGCCTGCGGTTGGGATACCGAGGATGCCGACTCCGACAAGTATGTCCCCGGTCCGTTCTTCGTCTCGACGCCCGTCTTCGACGGCGCCAAGGAGGACGAGATCGCCGAGGTCATCCGTCGCGCCAACAAGAACATGCTCAACAAGGCCACCGCTGCCTTTGGCGATCACATGCGCCCCGAGTTTGTCACCCAGCTTGACGAGCGCGGCAAGACCCGCCTGTTCGACGGCCGCACCGGCGAGGAGTTCCGCGAGCCCATTACCGTGGGTACGTCCTACATCCTCAAGCTCGGCCACATGGTCGACGACAAGATCCACGCCCGTTCGACCGGCCCTTACAGCCTGGTTACCCAGCAGCCTCTGGGCGGCAAGGCCCAGTTCGGCGGCCAGCGCTTCGGCGAGATGGAAGTTTGGGCACTGTACGCATACGGTGCTGCCAACGTCCTGCAGGAGATCCTGACCGTCAAGTCCGACGATACCGTGGGCCGCGTCAAGACCTACGAGTCCATCGTCAAGGGCGAGAACGTCCCGGTTCCGGGTATCCCCGAGTCCTTCAAGGTTCTCGTCAAGGAGATCCGTTCCCTCGCACTGGACATCGAGCCCATGCACGATGCCGACGAGGACGCCTCCGCCCCTGTGACCGCCGAGGAGACCTCTGCTCTCGACGACCTGGCTGCGCTCGCCGGCGTTGACACCGACGTCGAGGCCCAGGATGCCGAGACCGCCGAGGCACCCGAGGCTGTCGCCGCCACGACCACTGATAAGGAGTAGTTGACTGTGGCAGATTTCGAAGCTACTGATTTTGACTCGGTAAAGATCTCCCTTGCCTCCGCCGACCAGATCCGTTCCTGGTCGCACGGTGAGGTCAAGAAGCCGGAGACCATCAATTACCGTACCCTCAAGCCCGAGAAGGACGGCCTGTTCTGCGAGAAGATCTTCGGTCCCGCCAAGGACTGGGAGTGCTCCTGCGGCAAGTACAAGGGCATCCGCTTTAAGGGCATCGTCTGCGAGCGCTGCGGCGTCGAGGTCACCTCGGCCAAGGTTCGTCGCGAGCGCATGGGTCACATCGAGCTCGCCGCTCCCGTGTCCCACATCTGGTACTTCAAGAGCCCCACGAGCTTCCCGATGAGCCGTATGCTCGACATCAAGTCCAAGGACCTCGAGAAGGTTCTGTACTTTGCCAGCTACATCATCACCGAGGTCGACTACGAGGCTCGCGAGGCCGACGCTGACGACCTGCGCGAGGAGCTCGCCGCCGATCTGGAAGAGATCGATGCCGAGTGCGCCCGCCAGATCGAGTCCCTCAAGGAGCAGGGCAACCCCGAGAACTTTGACGAGTTCTCCGACGAGGAGCCGCTGACCCCCGAGGAGATCGCCTCTGGCATCGTCGACATCGAGGAAGAGTGCAAGGACGAGAAGCAGCTCCGCACGGACGCCTTCAACGCCTTCATGAAGCTCACCGAGCGCGACCTCATCTCCGATGAGCCGCTGTTCCGCGAGATGACCCGTTACTACTCCATGTACTTCAAGGGTGGTATGGGTGCCGAGGCCGTCCGCGACCTGCTCGCTGCCATCGACCTCCCCTCCGAGGCCGAGAAGCTCAAGGCCATCATCGCCGACGAGGATTCCCAGAAGCAGAAGCGCGAGAAGGCCGTTAAGCGCCTCGAGGTCGTTGACGCCTTCCTGAAGGGCGGCAACAGCCCCGCGAACATGATCCTGGATGTCATCCCGGTCATTCCGCCCGATCTGCGCCCGATGGTCCAGCTCGACGGCGGCCGCTTCGCCGCGTCCGACCTCAACGACCTGTATCGTCGCGTGATCAACCGTAACAACCGACTCAAGCGCCTGCTCGACCTGGACGCCCCTGCGATCATCGTGAACAACGAGAAGCGCATGCTCCAGGAGTCCGTGGATGCCCTGTTCGACAACGGCCGTCGTGGTCGCCCGGTCTCTGGCCGTGGCGGTCGCCCGCTCAAGTCGCTCGCTGAGGCCCTCAAGGGCAAGCAGGGTCGTTTCCGTCAGAACCTGCTGGGCAAGCGTGTCGACTACTCCGGCCGTTCGGTAATCGTTACCGACCCCAAGCTGCTGCTGCACCAGTGCGGTCTGCCCAAGACCATGGCGCTGGAGCTCTTCAAGCCCTTCGTCATGAAGCGCCTGGTCGAGCTCGGCAAGGTCGAGAACATCAAGGGCGCCAAGCGCGCTATCGACCGCGGTGCCACCTTTGTGTGGGATATCCTCGAAGAGGTCATCGACGGTCGCGTCGTGCTGCTCAACCGTGCACCGACCCTGCACCGTCTGTCCATCCAGGCCTTTGAGCCGGTGCTGGTCGAGGGCAAGGCTATCCACCTGCACCCGCTGGTCTGCTCGCCCTTCAACGCCGACTTCGACGGCGACCAGATGTCTGTCCACGTGCCGCTGTCCAGCCAGGCTCAGGCCGAGGCCCGCGTGCTCATGCTCTCTGCGAACAACCTGCGCTCGCCGGCATCCGGCAAGCCGGTTAACATCCCTTCGCAGGACATGATCATTGGTGTGTACTACCTCACCCAGGTCCGCGAGGGTCTGCCGGGCGAGAACCACGTGTTCGCCAGCTTCGACGACGCGCTGCACGCCTATGACTGCCGCTCCGAGGTCGACATGCAGGCCAAGATCCAGGTTCGCGTGTCCGCTGCCGATGCCAACGTCATCAACGAGGACGGCACCCGTATCTTCCGCGTCAAGAACGGCAAGAACGAGTTCGTCGACTACGACGTTACCGGCAACAAGACCGCGCGCTTCGAGACCTCTATCGGCCGCATCATCTTCAACCGCCAGTGCCTGCCCGAAGACTATGAGTTCATGAACTACAAGATGGTCAAGGGCGATGTGGCCAAGCTGGTTGCCGACTGCTGCGATCGTTACCCCGAGGCCAAGGTCGGCCCGATCCTCGACGCCATCAAGTACTCCGGCTTCCACTACGCTACCCGCGCCGGCCTCACCATCTCGGTGTGGGACGCTCTCATCCCTGCCGAGAAGCAGGAGCTGCTCGATCGCGCCCAGGCCAACGTCGACCAGATCAACGAGTACTTCGAGGAGGGCTTCATCAACGAGACGGAGCGCCACATCGAAGTCGTTAACGAGTGGACCGCTTGTACCGACAAGGTTGCAGCGCTCATGCTCGACTTGTTCGACGAGGAGAACCCGCTCTATATGATGGCCGACTCCGGCGCCCGTGGTTCTAAGACCCAGCTGCGTCAGCTCGGCGGCATGCGTGGCCTGATGGCAGACATGTCCGGCGAGACGATCGACCTTCCCATTAAGGCGAACTTCCGCGAGGGCCTGCTGCCGCTCGAGTACTTCATTTCGACCTACGGCGCCCGTAAGGGCCTGGTCGATACCGCATCCCACACCTCGGACTCTGGTTACCTGACCCGTCGTCTGGTCGACGTGGCCCAGGACGTCATCGTCCGCGAGGAGGACTGCGGTACGCACGAGGGCGTCACCTACAACCTCATCATCCCCGGCACCACCGACCTCAACACCGACCTCGTCGGCCGTTGCTTCATTGAGGACGTCGTGGCTCCCGATGGCACCGTGCTCTTTGAGCAGGACGGCTACATCGAGAAGGTCGCCGACATCCAGAAGATGGTCGATGCGGGCCTCAAGAAGGTCAAGCTTCGCGCGCTGCTCACCTGCCGCTCCAAGTACGGCGTATGCCAGAAGTGCTACGGCTGGGATCTTTCCACCCGTCGTCCGGTCGCCATCGGTACCGCGGTCGGCATTATTGCCGCCCAGTCCATCGGTGAGCCCGGTACGCAGCTTACGATGCGTACCATTCACTCCGGCGGCGTCGCTGGCGTCGACGATATTACGCAGGGCCTGCCTACGGTCAGCCGTATGTTCGATATCGTCGGCAACGTCAACGAGAAGATCCTGGGTCGCGAGGCCGAGCTGGCTCCGTACTCCGGTCACCTCTCGATTAAGCCCGAGAAGTCCGAGTACGTGCTGACGCTCACCGACTCCGAGGACCACACCCGTGTTCTCGACGAGCGTCGCGTCCCCGCTTCGGTGCGCTTTATGCCCGAGATCGAGGACGGCTGCGAGGTTCGCGCCGGCGACCAGATCACCAAGGGCTTCGTCAACTTCCGCAACCTGCGCAAGCTGACCGACATCGAGTCGACGATGCACACCTTCGTCGAGAGCGTCAAGGACGTCTACACCAGCCAGGGCGTCGACCTGAACGACAAGCACATCGAGGTGCTCGCACGTCAGATGCTGCGTCGCGTTCAGATCACCAACCCCGGTGACTCCAAGTACCTGCTTGGTCAGTACGTCGACCGCTACGAGTTTGCTGACGAGGTCGAGCGCGTTGCCCGTCTGGGCGGTCAGGCTCCCGTGGCCGAGCCCGTCATCCTGGGTACGCTCAAGGTCGCGTCCAACATCGACTCCTGGCTGTCGAGCGCTTCGTTCATCCGTACCGCTGGCGTCCTTACCGAGGCTGCCATCGAGGGCAAGGTCGATCACCTGCTCGACCTTAAGTCCAACGTCATCGTCGGTAAGAAGATCCCGGCTGGTACCGGCCTCAAGCCGTACGCCAACGCCAAGCTGACGTATCGTACGGCCGACGGCTACGTGGACATCGACGGCCCGGCTTCGCCCAACGCCAAGTCGCTGCCCGAGTGGGCTCCTGTGGAGCTCAAGGACCTGGACGAGCAGCTCCCGCAGCAGCTCGACTGGGCCGGGTACGACGAGTTCGGTGGTGCTGACGGTTCGTTCACCCGCAACGGCCACACCATCTCCGCCGAGAAGGCTCGCCTGTACCTGTTCGACGACCTGGGCGTGTCGCAGCGCTGGACCAACAAGTTCAGCGAGGTCGGCATCGAGACGGTCGGCGACCTGGTCGGCAAGTCCGAGGAGGATCTGCTGCGCATCGATGGTATCGGTGCCAAGGCGATCGAGGAGCTTCGTGACGGCCTGGAGGCCCACGACCTGCTCTACATCCTCGAGAACAACGACGACGTTGCCGACGAGGAAGACCTCTCGCAGCTGCTGCAGATGGTCTTTAGCCCCGACGGTCCGGACGATATCCTGCTGGGTACCTCCGCTCCGACGCATCACGCCGACGCCGACGAGGAGCTCCTGGGCGCCCCGATCGACGACAAGAAGGCTCCCGCCAACGGTGCCATCAACGAGGACATGGCTTCCCTCGACGAGCTGCTCAACCAGCTCGTGGACACCGACGACGCCGAAGAGGCCAAGGACAACGACGAGGAGTAATTTCCTAGTACGTTAACCGTCCTTCCAAAGACCCGTTTCCCAACAGGGAAGCGGGTCTTTTTTGTTGAAGAAAACCTGCCAAAAAGGGACAGGTTTATTTTGGTGGGTTTTCCTGCTTGAATTTGAAACATTTCGTCCGGCCAGAGCGTATCTATGGTGAGGACCTCATCAAGAATCAGTACCGTCACCGGGAGGTGATTATGGAAGAACAAACATTTAGACAGGCGGTCGAAGATCACCGAGATGTCGTGTTTCGAATCGCATTGACGTATCTGCGCGATCGCGCCGATGCCGATGATGTTGCCCAAGATGTCTTTCTTAAGCTGCTCAAAAGCGATACGCAATTTGAGAGTTGGGAGCATCTTCGCCGCTGGCTTATCCGGGTCACGATCAATGAATGCAAATCGCTCTTTCGAAAGCCATGGAGGCGTGTGGAGGATATTGAGAACCTGGCCGATTCGCTTTCGACGGCGCAGGAGGAGACCAAGGCGGTCCTGTCAGACGTTATGCGACTTCCGGAGCGATTCCGTGTTCCCATCGTGCTCTATTACTATCTGGGCTTTTCGACCTCAGAGATTGCCGAGTTACTGCATGTGCCAGCCGCGACCGTTCGAACGCGTTTAGCTCGTGGTCGATCGAAGCTCAAATTCATCCTAGAGGAGGGCGACCGTGAAATCCAATCAAATCAAGCAGGCCTTCGAGTCCATCCAAGCCGATAGCGATCTTGCCGACCGTGTTATTGATGCTGCGGCTGGAAAGCCGCTTCGTCGAAAGGGTCACGCGAAACCTCTGTATGTTGCCGTAATCGGATGTCTTGCCGGAGTGTTGGCGACCGGAGGGGTCGCCTACGCCGTTGTCAATTCCAGCTATTTTGCCTCAGCCTGGGGAAACCACGGCAATGGGGATTCCATTACCTGGACCAACGGTGGCTCATCGGGGACTAAATATACCTACACCAGAGAGTTTGGTGATGGCATCGCGCCCCAAAGCCTGGAGGGTGCAGTCCAGGAGGTTAATCTGTCCGTCGAGGGTAACGGCTATACGCTTGATATCCATGAGATGGCTATTGACCAAAACGGCTGCGGAGCCGTGACGTTTACGTTGTCCAATCCAAATGGCGTTAACTACTACAAGCCGGCAGCAGAGACAGGCGAACTTGTTCTCTATGGTGAAGAAGAACAAGGAATCGGCACGCCCAGCATGAACTTCGGCGAGGAATGGGTTGACACACGCTGCGCAATTGATAAGGACACATCAAGCGACACGGTCATTAATGGCACGATGTACTTTGCTTCTATGGATCGCGAGCGAGGTATTCAACATGCGGTTACCTGGAATATCTCGTGGACCGAGGGCGAAGGCGAGGATGCGAAGCCGTTCGAGGCATCGACGCCCGAGTTCAATATTGGAGCGTACGTCGATACAAAGGAACTCCGCTCCGATGACTCGACTCTTGAGATTAGCCCGTTTTCCATCCAGACGCACATCGATGATCTGGGCTATGAAGCAGTTGATAATAAGCTGACCGTCAGCTACAAGGATGGATCGGAGCAGATTATCGAAGATGACGACGCAGGGGTGTTCAACTTATATTTTTCTTATGCGCGCAATAGCGGAGAGAACATCTGGCTGCCAACGAAGTTGATCGATGTCGACCAAGTGGTCTCAGTAACGCTTGAGGGCACGAGGTACACGTCAACAGGAGAGACCGAAACAGAAGTACCCTTTACCATCGTTTATTCGTAAAGTCTGGGCCGCTTCCCAAGGGGGGAAGCGGCCTTTTTAGCGTTATATGGACGAGTGGATTGGACGTTATTCGTCTGATTCTCGGAAGAACGCGGCAAATGGATGCGAATCACCGTGAAGAGTGGCGTTTTCCCAGATAAAACCGACCAAAATAAACCTGTCCCTTTTTGGAAGGTAACGTTGCCCCGACGAGCACGCCGGATTCCCGGACCGGGCGGCCTGCGGTTTAAGTTTGTCGCGAGTTCCGCACGAGCCGGAGGCCACTTAATGTGGCCTCCGTGCGAGCCAGGACTGTAGAGCAGCAAACTTAAACCGCAGGCCGCCCGGTCCGGGAATCCGCCCATGCGCACAGGAAGGGATCCCTTTTGTGTAGGGTTTGCGGAAATGTGCCCATTTTGGGATACGCCCGGCGGCGTGGTCTGTTGACGGCACAGCTAACGCCACGTATCCTATCGAACTGCGTGTTTCGTAGGGGGATGCTGACCCCTCGATTCAAGCCGTTGCACTTTACAGAAAGCTGGAATCATTCGAGAAGGAGTACGCTTTGCCTACTATTAACCAGCTGGTTCGCCAGGGCCGTCGTTCCGTGCCCAAGAAGTCCAAGAACGCTGCCCTGCAGCACAACTCCCAGAAGCGCGGCGTGTGCACCCGCGTCTTCACCACGAGCCCCAAGAAGCCGAACTCGGCTCTTCGTAAGGTTGCCCGTGTTCGCCTCGTCAACGGCATCGAAGTTACCGCTTACATCCCGGGTGAGGGCCACAACCTTCAGGAGCACTCCATCGTGCTCGTCCGCGGCGGTCGTGTCCGTGACCTCCCTGGTGTCCGTTATCACGTCATCCGTGGCGCCTACGACGCTGCTCCGGTCCAGAACCGTATGCAGGCCCGTTCCAAGTACGGTGCTAAGCGCCCCAAGGCTAAATAAGCCAGATAACGTTTTGATACTTTCGCCGTGTGCCGCCTAAGCGCCGCACGGTAGACACTTAAGGAGATTTCACATGCCGCGTCGTGCAGCAGCTAATCGTCGTGAGGTTCAGCCTGACGCCGTTTACAACAACCGCCTGGTGACTCAGCTCATCAACAAGGTCCTTCTTGACGGCAAGAAGGCCACCGCTGAGCGCATCGTTTACACCGCTTTCGAGATCGTTGCCGAGAAGTCCGAGGGTGGCGACGCTCTCGCTACCTTCAAGAAGGCTATGGACAACGTCAAGCCCACGCTCGAGGTTAAGCCCAAGCGTGTCGGTGGCGCTACCTATCAGGTCCCGATGGAGGTCAACTCCCGTCGTTCCACCGCTCTGGGTATCCGCTGGATCGTCAACTTCTCCCGCGCTCGCAAGGAGAAGACCATGGCCGAGCGTCTCGCCAACGAGATTCTCGACGCTTCCAACGGCCTGGGCGCTTCCGTCAAGAAGCGTGAGGACGTCTTCAAGATGGCCGAGGCCAACCGCGCGTTCTCTCACTATCGTTGGTAAGTTAAGGTAAGGAACTAACATGGCTAAGCCTAAGTACAAGCTTTCCGATACCCGTAACATCGGCATCATGGCCCACATCGATGCCGGTAAGACCACCACGACCGAGCGTATTCTTTACTACACCGGTAAGACCCACAAGATCGGTGAGGTCCATGAGGGCGCTGCCACCATGGACTGGATGGTTCAGGAGCAGGAGCGCGGCGTAACCATTACCTCCGCTGCTACCACGTGCTTCTGGAACAAGGACGGTAAGGACTACCGCATCCAGATCATCGACACCCCGGGCCACGTTGACTTCACCGCCGAGGTCGAGCGCTGCCTGCGCGTCCTCGATGGCGCTGTCGCCGTCTTCGACGCCGTTGCCGGCGTTCAGCCCCAGTCTGAGACCGTTTGGCGTCAGGCTTCTACCTTCAACGTCCCCCGCATCGCCTTCATCAACAAGTATGACCGCGTGGGCGCTGACTTCTTCAACGCTATCGAGACCATGAAGGATCGTCTCGACGCTAACGCCGTGGCCGCTCAGGTCCCGATGGGCGCCGAGGACAACTTCTGGGGCGTCATCGACCTGGTCACCATGACTGCATGGGACTTCAAGGCCGACGAGAAGGGCATGACCTACCCCGAGCCGATGGACGAGATCCCGGCTGAGTTTGCCGACATCGCTGCCACCAAGCGCGAGGAGCTCCTTGACGCTGCTGCCAGCTTTGACGACGAGCTCATGGAGAAGATCCTCATGGAGGAGGACTTCACCGTCGAGGAGCTCAAGGCCGCTCTGCGCAAGGGCGTTCTGGCCAACGAGCTCAACCTCGTCTTCGTGGGCTCCGCCTACAAGAACAAGGGCGTTCAGGAGCTGCTCGACGCTGTCGTCGACTACCTGCCCAGCCCGCTCGACGTTGAGGCCGTCACCGGTACCGATCCGGACACCGGCGAGGAGATCCAGCGTCATCCTTCCTTCGACGAGCCCTTCTCCGGCCTGGTCTTCAAGATTATGACCGACCCGTTCGTCGGTAAGCTCACCTATGTCCGCGTTTACTCCGGCCGCGCCGAGTCCGGCTCCTACGTGGTCAACGCTTCCAACGGTCAGCGCGAGCGCCTCGGCCGCATCCTCGAGATGAACGCCGCCGAGCGTATCGACCGTGACGACGCTGCGGCCGGCGACATCGTCGCTTGCGTCGGCTTCAAGAACTCCACCACCGGTGACACCCTGTGCGAAGAGGGCAAGGAGATCGTCCTCGAGAAGATCGAGTTCGCTAAGCCCGTTATCGACGTTGCCATCGAGCCCAAGACCAAGGCCGAGCAGGACAAGATGTCCCTGGCTCTGACCAAGCTCGCCGAGGAGGACCCGACCTTCCAGGTGTCCACCAACCACGAGACCGGCCAGACCATCATCGCCGGCATGGGCGAGCTGCACCTCGAGATCATCGTCGACCGTCTGCTCCGCGAGTTCAAGGTTGACGCTAACGTTGGTAAGCCCCAGGTTGCCTACCGCGAGACCGCTGGTCACGACGTCGAGAAGGCTGAGGGCAAGTTCGTCCGTCAGTCCGGCGGTCGCGGTCAGTACGGCCACGCCGTCATCAAGCTCGAGAAGATGGAGGAGGGCTTCGGCTACGAGTTCGTCAACGCTATCGTCGGCGGCGTCGTGCCCAAGGAGTACATCCCGTCCATCGACAAGGGCATCCAGGAGGCCCTGAACACCGGTGTTATCGCCGGCTTCCCGGTCCTCGACGTTAAGGTCACCCTGTTCGACGGTTCTTACCACGAGGTCGACTCCTCCGAGGCCGCCTTCAAGATCGCCGGTTCCATGGCTATCAAGGACGCCCTCAAGAAGTCCGATCCGCAGCTGCTCGAGCCGATCATGGCTGTCGAGGTCGAGACCCCCGAGCAGTACATGGGCGACGTTATGGGCAACCTCTCCGGTCGCCGCGGCAAGATCGAGGGTATGGAGGATCGCAAGAACAGCAAGCTCATCCGTGCCAAGGTGCCGCTGGGCGAGATGTTCGGTTACGCTACCGACCTTCGCTCCCAGACCCAGGGCCGTGCATCCTACACGATGCAGTTCGACTCTTATGAGCCCGCGCCCAAGTCCATCGTGGACGAGGTCATGAGCAAGAACGCCTAAGTTCGAGCTCCCTGTTACGTAATCCGCGAGAACATCTCTCGCACTCTTTGGAGGTTTAAGTTGGCTACCCAGAAGATCCGCATTCGCCTCAAGGGCTATGATCACGAGGTCGTCGATCAGTCCGCGAAGCTCATCGTCGAGACCGCTCAGAAGACCGGCGCTCGCGTTTCCGGTCCTGTCCCCCTGCCCACCGAGCGCAACCTGTACACGGTTATCCGCTCGCCGCACGTGAACAAGGACTCCCGTGAGCAGTTCGAGATGCGCACCCACAAGCGCCTCATCGACATCCTCGACCCCACCTCGGGCACCGTTGATTCGCTCATGCGTCTCGACCTCCCCGCTGGCGTCGACATCGACATCAAGCTCTAAGCGATATCGCTCATAGCTTAAAGGGCCTCGCTGCCGTAACGGCAGCGGGGCCCTTTTGTTTTGAATGATGGTTTGGACTGCCGGGTAATGCTGCCGAGTAGGTGGTTGCGGCGCCCTATTCGCTCAAGGGACGCAGCGATGCCTCCTCAAAATGGAAGGATCGAAAGCCGTCTTCCGTTTCGATGCACGCGCGACCAAAGCCATCGACCGTTTTAAAGATGCCACGCGCCAGCTCGTCCTCAGCGGGGGAGCGGGCGATAACGTGCTTCCCTATCCAATTGAGGTGAGCGATATATTCGTCGTGGACGGGCGCGAGCGGACCGGCGTCTTCTTCCTTGGCGTTGAGGCGCTCTGCCCAGGCATCTACAGCGTCTATAACTGCGTGATAGACCTCATCGAGGAGCATGTCGACGGCGGGAACGTTCTTGTTGAGGTCTGACAGGCCGATTGCTGGCAGGCCGCCATCGGGAACCTCCGCGGGCACATAGTTCACGTTAACGCCGATGCCACAGACCGCAAAGGGGTTGCCTTCGTTATCGCGTGCGGCCTCGACCAGAATGCCGCCGAGTTTGCGTCCACGCGCGACCAGGTCGTTGGGCCATTTGAGGCCAATCTCGTTTGCAAGACCCTGTTTTTCGAGTGCCTCGAGCACCGCTAGGCCGCTGACGGCGGCAAGACCAGAGAACTTTGCAGGATTAACGCATGGGCGCAGGACAATCGAAAGCAATAAGTTGCCGACGGTTGAGT
>CAVKNR010000021.1:0-12095 GCA_963657575.1 Sodaliphilus sp. | reverse complement strand
TTTATGTAGATGACCATGCAGAGAAGGGACAACCAAGGAGGCAGGTTACTGATGCGGACTCCCGCACGCCCACGACTACCCGACGGGGACTGTGTTTTCATCTCTGATGTCCGCATTGTAGCACGCGTGAATGCGCCCGGCATCGCTGCCGACATGGCGCGACTGGGATTCGCTCCCCGACGCGCCCTTGTGTATATTGTCTTCTCGGTTTCGAAACTTTAGAAATATTCGAGTTTCGAAACCGAGAGGGAGCGGATGATGGCATGGGTGGACCGCACTACGTACATGGAGCGGCTTTGGGCGCTCGAGGGCACCTGGGACATCAAGGTGATCACGGGGATGCGCCGCTCCAGCAAGTCCGAGCTCATGAAGGCGTTCTCCACCTCCGTTGCTCGGAAGGACCCATCCTCCAACAACGTCTACATCGATCTGCTGGACCTCGACAACGAGCTACTGCTCGAGTACCAGCGCTGCATCGCGAAATCATAGAGCGGCACAAAGAGGGCGCCCGCAACCGTCTCTTCATCGACGAGGTGCAGCTGTGTGAGGGGTTCGAGAAAGCAATTAATAGCATTCATGCGCGTGGCGGATGGGATATCTACCTCACGGGATCGAACGCGTTCCTCCTGAGTTCGGACCTGGCGACCCTGTTCACAGGGCGCCACGGGGAGGTACACATCCTCCCCTTCAGCTTCGGCGAATACCGCTTCTACTTTGACGAGCAGGGGGCCGTCGACGACGACTTCGACGGATTCATCAGGCGCGGCGGGCTCGCCGGGTCCTACGATTACGATGACATCTCGGAGTCGTACGGTTTCCTTCGGCGCGGGCGGATCGGGACCCCCGCCGATCTAGAGGCACTCGGTCAGAATCTGGAACACCTCGCTGCGCTCCAGTTTCTTGGCGCAGCCGCCGGTGAGCACGCAGGTGCCCGCAACCTTGTGCAGCGTCTCGTCGGACGCGTCGGAGCCCATCTCGGCGAAGCTCGTGGGAAGCCCCATCTTGCCGATGAACGTCTGCAGGCGGTCGATGCCCTCGAGCGCCACCGTAAGGTCGTCTTTGCCCTTGGCGTCGACGCCCCACACCTCGCTCGCCCAGCGGGCGAACTGCGCGGGCGCCTCGGGGGCCAGGTGGCGGTAGAGCGCAGGGTGGATGACCGCGAGGCCCATTCCGTGGTTGGTGTGGGTGTACGCGCCGTACTGGTGCTGGATCATGTGCGCCTGGAAGTCCGTTGACTTGCCGATCTTGAGCACGCCGTTCTCGGCCATGGCGGAGTCGTATACGAGCTCGCTTCTGGCATCGAGGTTCTGGTCGTCGTCCGCGATGATCCGCATGTTGCGGATGACGTTACGCTGGATGGCGAGGTTGATGTCGTCGGTGACATTGCGCCCGCGCGGGCTTCCGAAATAGCTCTCCATGCAGTGCGAGAGCGTGTCGAACGCGCCGCTCATGAACTGCGCGTGCGGTACGGTGAGCGTGAGCGCCGGGTCGAGCGCCGCCCACATGGGCATCGCCCCCAGATAGGCGCCCTTCACGTGTGTCTCCTCGTTGGTGATGACGGCGCCGTTGTTCTGCTCGGCGCCCGTGCCGGAGAGTGTCACGATGCAGCCCATGGGGATGAACGAGCTCGGCATCTTGCCGTCGACGTGCTCGAACGTCTCGATGTCCTCGTCAAGCATCGCCTGCGCGGAGACCACCTTGCAGCAGTCGAAGACCGACCCGCCGCCGACGGAGAGAATGAAGTCGACCTGTTCCTTGCGTGCGAGCGCGGCGCCTTCCTGGCACTTCTCGTAGGTCGGATTGGGCATGATGCCGCCGAAGTCCACCACGCGCTTGCCCGCGCTCGTGAGCTTATCGACCACGTGGCCGTAGACGCCGGTTCGTTTGACCGAGCCTCCGCCGTAGGCGAGCATCACTGTCTTGCCCATGGCACCCATCTCGGCGTCGAGCGCCTGGTCCATGGCCCCCTCGCCGAAGTAGTTCCTGACCGGGTAGTCGTACGTGAATGAGTTCATGGCAATTCCTCCTAGTAAGTTATCAGTGCGGTCTAACCGCTCGTCTACACGTTGCGCACGAGCCCGGACATCCATTCGATGGTGGCGGGGTCGTGGTGGTCGAAGAACGCGCTGCGCCCGGTGTCGAGCGCGGCGATGGCGACCATCTCGTCGTCGCCCAGCGCGAAGTCGAAGACGTCGAAGTTTTGCTCCATGCGATCGCGGTGCGTGCTCTTAGGGATACAGACCACACCGCGCTGCAGCAGCCAGCGCAACACGACCTGGGCGACCGTCTTGCCGTGTGCCTCGCCGATGCGAGCGAGGACCTCGTTGCGGAAGAGGTCGTTTCTGCCCTCCGCAAAGGGCGCCCAGCCCTCCATGGCCACCTCCTTGCCGGCCATGTACTCCTGCGCCTCGCGCTGCTGGAAGAACACGTTGCACTCGACTTGGTTCACGGCGGGGGCGATGCGGTTGAACGAGATGAGGTTTGCGAGGTGATCGGGGTAGAAGTTAGCTGTGCCTATGGCGCGGATAACGCCCTGCTCGTAGAGCTCCTCCATGGCGCGCCACGCGCCGAAGACGTCGCCGAACGGCTGATGGATGAGGTAGAGGTCGACGTAGTCGAGCCCCAGCCGCTTGAGCGACGCGTCGAAGCCGCGCTTGGCCCCCTCGTAGCTCACATCCGACATCCACAGCTTGGTCGTCACGAACACCTCGTCGCGCGGCAGGCCGCTCGCACGAATGGCAGCCCCGACCGCCTCTTCGTTGCCGTAGCTCGCGGCCGTGTCGAGCAGCCGGTAGCCGACCGAGAGCGCGTCCTCCACGGCGCGCTGGCATTCCGCGGCGTCCGGGATCTGGTACACGCCGAAGCCGAGCTGCGGCATCCTGACGCCGTTGTTCAAGGTGATGTAGTCCATGGTGCCTTCCTTTCTCGCAACTTGACGTATCCACCATACGAGGGGCGCCGCGCCGGCGGAAGTTTCCGTTGGTGAGGGTTCTATAACGCTGGGGTGCGCACGGGGTTATAACCCGCGGGTTCAGGGCACCGCACCAAAGGGGGATTCCGTCGAGCGCTTTGCGGTCGTACGCTTGGCGATGAGAGAGCAAAGGCCATCGACAGAGGATGTGCCTAACGGAGTCCGATGAACGGGCGGACGTGGGCGTCGCAAACAAATGACGGATATCATAGACAGGGAGAACAGGAATGGACAAGCGCGTTTTGGGAAAGAGCGGCATCGAAGTCAGCCCGCTCGGCATGGGCTGCATGGGAATCACGCACGCGAGCGGAGACCCGATGCCCGACGACGAGGCCGCGAGCGTCGTCCGTCAGGCCCACGAGATGGGCTATACCTTCTTTGACACGGCGGAGTGCTACGTTGGCACGTGCGCTGATGGGACCGAGGCGCACAACGAGGACGTGGTGGGCAAGGCGCTCGCGCCCGTGCGCGACGAGGTTGTCATTGCCACCAAGTTCGGCGTCACGCACGCCCCGGACAAGACCATCCTCGTGGACTCGCGCCCCGAGGTTATCCGCATCTCGGTGGAGAAGAGCCTGCGCCGGCTGCGCACCGACCACATCGACCTCTACTACCAGCACCGAATCGACCCAAAGGTCGAGCCCGAGGTCGTTGCAGACACCATGGCAGACCTCATCAAGGAAGGTAAGATCCGCGCCTGGGGAATCTCCGAGGCGACGGAGGAGTACCTGCGTCGCGCCGATGCGGTGTGCCCCGTCTCCGCCGTTCAGAACCGCTACTCCATGATGGCACGCTGGAACGAATCCCTGTTCCCCGTGCTCGAGGAGCTGAACGTTGCCTTCGTGGCCTTTTCTCCCATGGCGAACGGCTTTCTGACGGGCGCGTACAGCCACAACACCAGATTCGAGGGCGCCCAAGACTACCGCGATGGCATGCCGCAGTACACAGAGGAAGGCGAAAGGCGCGCCGAGCCCCTCATGCGGTTCGTTCGCGAGCTGGCTGAGCTGCACGCGGCGA
Organism: Sodaliphilus sp.; assembly: GCA_963657575.1. Lineage (GTDB taxonomy): Bacteria > Actinomycetota > Coriobacteriia > Coriobacteriales > Coriobacteriaceae > Collinsella. The sequence goes on along the minus strand of CAVKNR010000021.1, from coordinate 8,107 downwards.
CGCCCGCCCAGGTCTCCCTTTCCTGGATGCTCGAGAAGAAGCCCTATATCATTCCCATCCCGGGCAGTCGCAAGCCCGAACGACTGCTCGAGAACCTCGGTGCCGCCGAGGTCGGGCTCACCGACGATGAGGTTGCCAAGATCGACGGGCTGCTCAACGGACTCGACCTCATGGTCTTCGGCGGGCACACGGTAAGGTAGGGAGCCATGAACATTAGACCCTATGTCGTCTGTCATGTCTTTGCCGGGCTCAACGGGCGTATCGACGGCGCGTACATGCTCGACCCCGCCGCCTCGCCCGCACGCGCCGCGTACTCTCGCAAGCAGGTCGAGTTCGGGGCGGACGCCGTGGCGTACGGGGCCGTGACCACGAAGGGCTTCGTCGGGTCGCGCCCCCTTGCGCTCGATACCCACGGGAGCGCGCCCAAGGGGGACTTCGTGGCGCCTCATGACGAACGATCGTTCTACGTCTCCGTCGACCCCGCCGGGGAGATTGCATGGGAGTCTGCGACCTATCGTCGCGCCGGCCGTGCGGACGCGCACGTCATCGAGATCCTCACCGAGGCGGCATCGCCGGCGTATCGCGACTATCTGCGAGAGCGCGGCGTCTCATACGTGCTTGCCGGCTCGCGCGGGCTAGACCTCCCGCTCGCCCTGCGCAAGCTGCGCGAGCTTTTTGGCATCGAGCGCCTGCTCGTGTGCGGCGGCGGAAAGACGGACATGTCGTTTCTTGCCGCGGGCGTGCTTGACGAGCTGAGCCTCGTTCTCTCCCCGACGGTCTCGGGGGAGCCCGAAACGGCTTCCGTCTTCGACGAGATGCCTCGCTCAGCCGGCGGTTCGCACGTATTCTCGCTTGAGCGCGTCGAGCGCCTTGCCGGCGACGGCCTCCACCTCGTCTATCGAGTGCGGCGATGATGCCGCGCCGTTCGTTTCTGGAGGCTGCCGTGTGGTTGGCCGCTGCGGGCAGCCTTGCCGGCTGCTCGTCGGACGGGACCGCCGGGTTCGCGCGCGGCTCCGCTCCGGGCCCGGTCACGGCGGACACGCCCATCTACGACGTCATCAACAACCCTTTGCTCGATGGCTACGGACGGCTGCTCTTCCCCACAACGCTCCATCCGCCGACGGAGGATATGACGCTCGATGACCTTTCCGCTTGCCTGCCGTGGTACTCGGAAATCCATACGAGCACCACGGTCGACGTCGTCAGCTATCTGCTGTCAGAGCGCGCAGCGGAACGGACGTTCTTCTACGACATCTACACGGATGCCGAGAAGGCCGCCGACCCCTCGCTCGCCAACACGGGGCTCTTCCGCTTCGCTGCCGAGGGAGCGGGCGGCGCGTCTGCACCGTTTGCCGTGGTAAGCGCGGGCGGCGGATTCGCCTACGTCGCTGCCATGCACGACTCCTTCCCGCACTGTCTGCACCTGGCCCGTTCCGGCGTCAACGGGTTCGCGGTCATCTATCGGCCGGACGCGCAGCTCGCCTGCGAGGACTTGGCCCGCGCCGTCTCCTTCATCTTCGAGCACGCCGACGAGCTCAGCGTGGACACGTCGGGCTATTCGCTGTGGGGCGGCTCGGCCGGTGCGCGCATGGCGGCATGGGTCGGCGGCTACGGCCCGGCCGCCTTTGGCGCGCCAGTAGGAACGCCCCAGCCCGCGGCGGCCATCATGCAGTACACCGGCATGAGCGAACTGACGGGTGCCGACCCCGCGACCTACGCCTGCGTGGGTGATCGCGACGGCATCGCGAGCTGGCGCACCATGCAGGCGCGTCTCGAAGCGCTCTCAGCAACGGGCGTGCCCACGGAGTTTCATGTTTACGAAGGCCTGAGCCACGGCTTTGGCCTGGGTGTCGACACCGTGGCAGAGGGCTGGATCGACGATGCCCTCGCGTTTTGGAAGGCGCAGCGATGAGGATGGCAAGACGTACACACCCCACGGTTATAAGCTGCCTACGAGCAGGAACTTCTCGCCGGATCTTCTCACGCCTATGGTAAAGGCGGTATCAGACAATACGTAAGGAGTGAGACGTATGATTCTTTTCATCAACGGAAGCCCCAACAAGGATGGCAACACGGCGCGCCTGGCGCGCGAGCTCATCGGCGATCGCCCGTACGAGCAGCTGAATCTTGCCGAGCACAAGGTCTACGGCTACGGCCAGAACTACGGCGACGATGACTTCGAGGACGTGCTCGCGCGCATCGAGGCGGCGGACACCCTGATCGTGGGGTCGCCCGTCTACTGGCACAACCTCTCCGGCATGCTGCGCAACCTGCTCGACCGCTTCTACGGTCCGGTGCGCGAGGGCAGTATGAGCGGCAAGACGCTCTATTTCGTGTTCCAAGGTGGCGCGCCCACGCGCGAGATGCTCGATTGGGGCGAGTACACCATGAAGCGCTTCGCCGCGCTCTACGGCATGACCTACGGCGGCATGGTCGACAACACGCACGAGGCAAGGGCGCTCTCGAAGAAGCTCGCGTAGTCCCGACTTGCGTAACCCAGTTCGGCGGCGGTGGGCCCGTGAAGACGGAGGCCCACCGCCCCTTTTCGTTCGCCAAGTGTATGATCGGACGGGCGCTGCGGACGACTACCTGCATGAGCAGGGCACCCAGAAACGCGAAAACATCTGAACCACAAGCAGGGTCGCAAGGACTATGTCGACCGTGCGGCGCAGCGCCCTTCTCGTCAGTCCCTTTATTCTCCGCGTCATGAGAACAACCATCCCATGATGTCCTCGTCACGGGCAAAGAGGTAGCCGCCCGCTCCGTGCTGGCCCGCGTCCGCAGCAAAGCCCCGCTCGGTGAAGTAACTCGTGGGCTTGACATCGAGCACCACCAGCTCGCTGATGCGCTCCTCGGAAAGCCTGCGAGCTCGATAGGCGGCGCGAATCTCCTCGTACGCCTCGCGCGCGGGTCCGGAGCCGTAATAGTCATCGTTCTCGCCGATAGCCATATACACGGGAACCTCGGCTGCGGCGAGCGTCTCGATGTCGCCGTCCCAGCGCGAGATGGTGTGAAGCGCGCGTCGGTAGAGCTCGGGGCGTGTTCCCAAGACGATGGAGATGGTCTCGCCGCCGCCCGAGCATCCGCTCAGGTACACGTGGTCCGCATCGATGCTGTAGGCACCGAGCAGCCATTCGGTGAGCTCCACCACGTCTGACGCCGATTGCTCGTCCCAGTCGTCGAGCTGGGGCGAGGCCACGATCATGTCGGCGATGTAGTCGTTCGCCACGAAGGGGTAGTCCTCCTGAAGATTCGCCCCCACGCCCTGGAAGTAGAGCCCCTCCCAGCCGGGGCAGGCCACGTAGAGCGCATAGGGCACGGACCCGTTGTAGGAGTCCGGCACATGGAGCGAGAAGTGCAGCGTCCTGCCCGATGGCGTCTGCAGGGCGTCGTCAACGACGAAGCCGCGGTCTGTCTGCGACCCCTCCGTGAGGACGTAGCCGCCAAGCTCACGGACATCCGCGCAGCCGACCAGGCCTTCCCCGAGTACCAGCCCGCCCGCAGCGAGCGCGGCAGCCTCGATAAAGGACCTGCGTGAAAGATGGCTCACGTGCATAGTTCCTCTTTCTGAATGAACCAAGCCGAAGCCGCAGGCTTTCGGCTTGGCGAGAAGCGCATCAGCGGCCGCTGTTGGCCTCTTGCAGCTCGGCAAGGGTCACGTGTTCGTTGCGGAAGCGCGCCGCGGGGTTCTTGTCGCCCGCCGCGCAGGTGATGGCGTGCGCGGGGCAGGCGTGCATGCAGGCGAGGCAGGCGTTGCAGCCAAAGCCCGCCTGCGCGTTACGGACGGCCTTACCGCCCTCGAGCGCGATGCAGCCAGCCGGGCACACCTTTGCGCACGCCCCGCATCCCATGCACTTCTCGGAATCAACGGTCAGGAATCCGCCCAGCGCCGCCGGCTCGAAGCACAAGCCCCGGCTCATGAACTGCTCGTGCGCCGCGCGGTCCTCGTCGGTCACCGGCTCGATCCAGCGGCGGCGCGCCGCGACGTCCGCGCGGATGCGCGCAAGGTTCTCGCCGATCTTCTTCTCGGGAATGCGGGCGCGCTGCTCGTCCATGTCGAAGTTGGGCAGCCAGTTGTCCACCATGAGGAGTGTGGTTGCGTAGGCAGGGTTGAGCCCCGCCGCCCGCGCGTCCTCCAGGCACAGCTCGACGGCATTGGCGTGCCGGTTGCCGTAGGTGCAAACGAAGTAGAGGTAGGGCGTGTCGAGCGTCGCGCGCTCGAGGAACGTCTTCACCATGTCGGGCATCATGTGCCCGTAGATGGGGTACACGATGCCAATCGTATCGTCCGCGTAGGCGAGCTCGCCCTCGCGGCGCAGCTCCTGCGGGATGCTCAGGACCCTCTCGCCCTCCGCGGCCAGCTCGCGCGCCACGTAGAGGCAGTTGCCCGTCCCGGTGAAGTATAGGATCATTCGAAACTCCCAGATTGTCAGCGGTCTGTCATCTCTAATTGCTTATGCCAGGCCGAGACCGGCGACCCAATCACGAACCCCGGACTCGTCCACACTGGACGAGAAGCGCTGGCCCTCCTGCCACTCCCCGCTGCCCGCGGCCTCGGCGAGTAGCTCGCCGCTCCGGCCAAGACTCGAGGAGGAAGAGGTGCAGAACGGGAGCACCGTCTTGCCGTCCCAGTCGTTGCCTGAGATGAAGTTGTCGATGGGCCAGGCCGCGATGCCCCACCAGATGGGATACCCCACGAGCACGGTGTCGTAGTTCTCCCAGCCGTCCGGCGTGACCTGCGTAAGCTCGACGTCGCGCAGGCTCTCGTCCTCGTGCTCGCGGGTCACGCGGCTACTGTCGTCGGTCCAGTCGAGGTCATCGTCGGAGTAGGGCTCCGTAGGCGTCACCTTAAAGAGATCGGCGCCGAGCTCGTCGGCGATGGTCTGAGCTACGGCAGCGGTGTGGCCCTGTGCCGAGTAGTAGGCCACGAGGACGTTGCCGCCTGCAGCGGGCGCGGCGGCGGGCTGGTCCTCGGCGGCGGCTTGGCCGTCGTCACCCTGGTTGCAACCGGAGAGCATCGTTGCGCACAGCGCGGCTCCGAGTAGGAAGTTTCTTCTAGTCACGGTCGGGTTTGCGGTCATGGGGCATCTCCTCCGTTGGCTTGGTTGGTCCGTTATCGTCTGAGCGCTACTCCTGCGCGTCGAAATCGGGGCGTATGGCCAGGTAGCCCGCGAGTGCTTCCTCAGTGGCGGTGTAGTAGGTCATGGTCCCGTCGAGCTTGGCAATCTCGGCCATCTCGTCTTCGGTGAGGGAGAAGTCGAAGATGTTCGCGTTGTCGGCGATGTGGGCGGGGTTCTTGGAGCCGGGGATGATGGAGGTTCCCATCTGCACGTGCCAGCGCAGGATCACCTGGGCCGGGGTCTTGCCGTACTTCTCGGCGAGAGCGACGAAGACGGGCTCCTCCAGAAGACCTTTGTCGCCGTGGCCGAGCGGGTACCACGCCTCGATCACCGTGCCGTACGGCGCGAGGTAGGCGCGCAGGTCGCGCTGGGCGTGGTAGGGGTGGCACTCAACGGTCACGAGCTGCGGCTTGATGTCGGCGACCTCGATGACCTCGGCAATCTTGTCTTGCGGGAAGTTGGAGAGGCCGAGGGCGCGCACCTTGCCCGCGCGGTAGGCCTCCTCCATCGTGCGCCACGCGGCCAGGTAGTCGCCTACCGGCTGGTGCAGGATGAGCATGTCGACGTAGTCGAGCCCTAGGCGCTGGAGCGTGGCGTCCACCGCCGGCATGCCCGCGTCGTAGACACTCGGCCAGAGCTTGGTGGAGACGAAGATCTTGTCGCGTGCGATGCCGCTCTTGGCGATGGCACGGCCCACGGCGCGCTCGTTCATGTAGGCGTTGGCGGTGTCGATGTGCTCGTAGCCAGCCGCGAGCGCGGCGGTTGCGGCCGCCTCGGCCTCGGCCGGGGTCATGAGGAAGGTGCCCAAACCCTCGATGGGCATCTCTACGTCGTTGTTGAGCTTTAGATACTCCATGGTCTCCTCCTTAATGATGACTTTTCGAATACAAGGCTACGGCGTTTACTGACGTGCGAGAAGTTCGCGTTGGAATGATGGATATAACCATGGGGTATATACGGCACATAATGTGTGACAGGAGGATCGATGTACAACCCACAGCTTGACACTTTCATCCGCGTGGCGGAGGCGGGCAGCTTCTCCAAAGCGGCACAAGAGTCCTTCATCACGCCCACGGCCGTCATCAAGCAGATGAACCTGCTGGAGTCGCGGCTAGGTCTTACGCTGTTCCACCGATCGCATCAGGGGCTTTCGCTTACGCGAGCAGGCAGATCGCTGCTCGCCGACGCCCGCCATATCGTGCAGTACTCTCAAGAATCAATCGCACGCGCCCGTGTCGCCGAGCGCGGAGAGAAGCGCATCATCCGCGTGGGAGTGTCGCTCATGACGCCCAGTACGCCGCTCACGAAGCTGTGGCCGAAGGTGAAGGAACGTTGCCCTGGCATGAGCCTTCAGGTGGTCACGTTTGAAAACACACCCTCGGCGGCGCGCGGTTTGGCGAACCTCGGGCAAGACATGGATATCGTGGTGGGGATTTTCGACGATGCCTTTCTTAAAGAGCGCGGGTGCCTGGGCCTTGAGCTTTCGCGCGAGCCGCTCTGGTGCGCCGTTCCCGTCGACAGCGAACTCGCCAACCGCGACATCGTCACATTCGACGACCTCCACAATCACAGTCTTATGCTTATACGCCGGGGCTGGAACGCCGAAATCGACCGAGTGCGCGACGAGATACTCTTGCATCATCCTCAAATCGCGCTCGTAGACTTCCCGCAATATCGGGCGGAGGTGTTCAATCGCGGCGCGAACGAGGACCTCGCGCTTGCGACGCTACCGTTGTGGGCCAACGTCCACCCCATGCTCAAAACCGTCCCTACCGATTGGGACTGTCTCGTGTCTTACGGGCTGCTTCATTCGTCGCACCCCGCAGACCATGTGCGGGAGTTCCTCGATGCGGTGTCTGCCGTGCTCGTGGCAAAGCATCGATAGGCAATCGCGAGCAGATGCGCTTATGCCTATGGGAATAACGGGAACTGGCTTCTGAACTCGCGTTTTGATACCGTCGAGTACCGCCTGATGCTGTTTCGGAGTCGCCATAGAGCAAAGCCATCAGCGAAATAACGGGAATAAAAGCCTCCGAACCTTCTGGTTCGGAGGCTTCCTTTTTGCATGTCTGCCTAAAACGACTCCTTGCCAAAGCCCCTTGAGCATCGGGCGGCATTATTGGGCGTGGGCGTTATCGTAGATATCTTTGACTTCTTTTGGCAAATTGTCGGGAATCAGCGCCTTCAGTCTATCCTCGCTGCCATCCTGAATCGCCTGCTCGTAGTACCAGCATTTGAACTTCAACATGTCCAGTGCGCGGTTCATCTTCGCGATCTCCGACTCCATGTGGGCCTTCCGCTCCTCGAACATGGCCTTGCGCTTGGGATATGTCGATGGGCCCTCCGCACACCATTCCATGAACAGCCGGATGTCCTTGATCTCCATTCCGGCCTTCTTCAGGCATTCGATGACCCGAAGCGCCTCGAGTTCCGTATCGCCGAATCGGCGAATGCCCGACGCCCGCTCCAATCCTGGGAACAGCCCCTGCTTGTCGTAATACCGCAGCGTGGAAACGGGCAGATCGAACATCTCCGCCACCTGTCCGATTGTGTACATGGTCCCTCCGGACAAATCTCGAATTTACTCCTTGACCTAAAGTTAGGTTTAGGTATTACCTTTATTTTCGTCAATACAAATCGGGAGCGCAAGGGATTTTCGCCAAAGGCGCACGCTTGCCGGAACGGTTTTCGCCGGCGGCGTGAACGAAGTGGGCGAAAGCACGGGGCATTTTGCTCTGGAGCAGGTGCAACGAATGGGCATGGGAGTCTAGGCGCGGCTTAGCTGCGCGGAAGCAGTTTTGCACTCAAAACCATCGACAGGAGGAAATCGATCATGGCAATTAAACAGACGGCAGGTAGAGATGCCCTGGGGGACTTTGCCCCCAAATTCGCACAGCTCAATGACGATGTGCTGTTCGGCGAGGTGTGGAGTCGAGAAGACGGGCTTTCCCTTCGAGACCGCAGCGTGGTGACGGTTGTGGCCCTGA
>CAVKNR010000020.1:0-13040 GCA_963657575.1 Sodaliphilus sp. | reverse complement strand
CCCCTTGCCACAAAAGTGGCCCATCTACTACGTTAACACGGACAGCCTCGGCCATACCGAAAACCGTGAAAACAAAACCGCAGGTAGACAGCTTGTCGATTTTCGAAAAAGCCGACTATGGTTGACCCCTGCGGCTTAAACGTAGTAGATAGGCTCTTTTCGTGGCGCAGCACTACTGCACCCCAAATTGGCACCCCGAGCCCTCGTGAGTTGCCAACAAGCTGTTCGCCCAGCGCTTTATCCGCGCGGCATTTGGAAAATAGCACCACCGCAAAACCCGCGAGTAGCGCTTACTTTGCTATATCTCACTATACTTTGCTATATCTTGCTATACTTTGCTATATCTTGCTATATCTTGAGCAAAGGTGGCTCACATGCAAACAAACCCTTTTAAGCCCACAGCAGGTAAAACACCTCCCACGATTATCGGCCGCGAAGATGTGCTCGAAGAATTCAATGAGGGCCTCGTCAACGGGCCTGGTGCCCCGGGGCGCCTAATGCGCATAGCCGGCGTCCGTGGAACGGGCAAGACGGTCCTCCTTGACGAGTGCTCACGTTTGGCGCAAAGCCGTGGCTGGACGGTCATAAAAGAGGTCGCAACCGAGGGACTTTGCCAACGCATTCTCGAACAGCTGCAGCCCAAATTCCAGGCCAAACACGCCAGATTTGAGCCCACCGTAGCTGGCATATCCATCGGCAGCATAGACATTGAGCGAATCGGTCCATCGCTACGCGACGCCATGAGACAGACAATATCCAAGAATGAAAATGGCCTGCTCATCACTCTCGACGAGGTTCAAGACGCAGAGCTCGATGAGGTCCGAACGCTCTCCATTGCGATTCAGCAGGTTATCGGCGAAGACCTTGATATAGCCTTTGTTTTTGCGGGGCTGCCTTCGATGATTGAAAGCATCATCAACGGAAAGACACTTACGTTTTTGCGCCGTGCCCTCCCCTTTGACCTGAAGGCTGTGGCAGTAACCGAAGTGTCGTACTCCCTCGAGGAAACCATTGAAGCGTCTGGCATGGAGTTGCAGCCAGGTATTGCCGGCCAACTTGCCGAGGCAACGCAAGGTTATCCTTTCATGATCCAACTCGTTGGATACTACGCATGGCAGTTGGCAAGACGCGCACATACACCGATTATTGGAGAAGAAGAAGCCGAGCGCGGCATTGCAACGGCACGCGAACGCTTCTGTGCCATGGTGATTGAGCCCGCGCTACAGCGCATTCCGCCCACGTGCATCGCTTATCTGCTGAGCATGGCATCTTTGGGGCAGACGAGCTCGACCAGCATGGTTGCCGATGCCCTAAACAAAACGCCTCAACAGGTGAGTTCCGTCCGCAGCCGCCTGTTAAGAGAATCGATTATCGAGGCTCCCTCGTACGGCAAGGTCTCATTTGCCATCCCCTACATGCGCGACTACCTCTACGAGCACAAAGCCGAACTGGAAGTTGAACTGTAGAAACGGCAACTGCCCTGCAAGACGAAAACCGTTTTCGTACGGATTAAAGCAGACGTAAACGATTTTCGTCTTGATTTGCGTACGGAATTAAGACGTAAATTGCGCTTTCGTACGCTTATTACCAGACGCAAATTGTTTTCGTCCGGCCATGCGTCCCCAATCTAGACGAAAAGAGCCCCGAGCTCGTATTGAACTGCATCCCAATTCTTGGACGGGCGCCGATGCCCTGATCTCTGCCATGTCGAGGTGCGAGATCAAATCCTTGGCGCGCTCGCCGGAGTGGTATGCCTTGTTCGGCGCCACCTTCCTGTAGAGCTTCTTGAGCTTCGTCTTCCCCTTGTTGCCCGGCGGCATCTCCGTCTCAGGTGGCAGCCCTAGGAAGGACAGGACGCCGGGCAGGTCGCACAGCATCACGTCCTCGATGTCGGCCTTGGCCGCCAGGTCGACGACTCTCTGCGCTGTCGGCGAGATGTTCGGGGTGCTGCTACCGCCCGCTGGTTCGGAAGCTGGCGGGCAGTAGCGGGCAGTAGCGGCAGTAGCGGTGTGGCTCGATAGGCCCGAATATCCGTAAGGAAGGTGCTCGCTCTCATATGTGCTGATATGCCTCGCCTCGCGAACCTTGGGATGCTTCCTGAGGTAATCCCTCAATTCGAGCCACTCTTTATGCTCATAACGCTTCGAAATCGTTTCCCCGTCGACAGTTTCCTTCACATAATGGTATGTTCGAACGCCTTCGAACTTGCCGAACCCGTTCTCGACGCTGAAGTTTCTGAACCAGCGCGAAAACCCATTCAGGTCCATGAAGTTGACTTGGGGATGCCTGTCTTTCGTTCGTTCGAATGAGTGGACGAGCGGAGTGCCTTTGACTTGTTCCAGGCCGAAGGCTTCCATTTCGCGGGCCTGCTCCTTTTTCCAGAATTCGAGATACGACGTCAGCGTCTCGCTTATCGAGATCCTCCGCACGCTTTTCTTGCTTTTGGGCGAGCGAACGCTTCGATCGGCCGCGAACTGCTGCTCAATGAGGATGCTTCTGTTCTCGACGGAGACATCGGACCACGTCATCCCGAGGGCTTCTGCCCTTCTCATGTCGGTGTCGAGCATGAGCATCACGCATGTGATGTGCGCGTCCGGTTCTCGATTGAGTAGGATGTCGAGTAGGCGAGCGGCGTGATGGTTCCTTCGCGGTTGTCGTGGAACTTTTTTGCGTACGAGCCGACGGTGTCCCTCGATTTTTGGACGTAGGTGCCGCTGTTGAGTTCTGCCTTGTAGGCTTCGAGTGCGGCGTCGACCTCTCGGCTTTTGATGGTATGTATGGTCTGCCACGGCGAATAGCGGTATTTGCCCGTGACCGGATCCTTGCCGAGGCTGTGACGGTAGCGCCACGTGTATTTGTCGCGGCGTTGCTTCGTTCCTTTGCCTATGACGAGAGGTCGGTCGTTCATCGTGTTCCTTGCCTGAAGTGCCTGAGAATCGCGCTCGGTTGCGCGGAATGGCGCAAAGGGCTGGGGCGGGTGGGCATTACCCTTGGTGGTGGGCCCTGCGTGGGGTCACACCCCAAGGGTAATGCTCCGCCTGACCGCTTTCAAGCTCGTTGTGGGTCGAATTTGGGTCGAATTATTCCGCGTACTTTTCTTTCGTAAATCTATGAAAACATCAAATGACCTGGAGTTATATTGACTTCAATTTGGGTCGAAATGTCTGAATGAAACAACGTCGTAGCGACCTCATAACCCGAAGGTCGGTGGTTCAAATCCGCCCCCCGCGACCATGAAACTTCAGGTCGGAAGCATAAAAGCTCCCGACCTTTTTCTTTGTCTAGGGGTTTCGGCATCTCTCGTTCTTTGGGTACCTCGAGGCGGGCAATCAGATAGATGCTTACGAGTATCATAGGGTCTTTTTACGTCGCGGTCGTGTCTCGTACTGGTGCGCCGCTCTTTGTGGGACGTGTCACTTTGCCATAGGTTGTCCGGCGGCGGGGCGCAGGTCGTTCCCCGTGGCGTCGCTCCTTTCGACGCTACGCTGCCTGGCTACTCGTTCCACTGGTGCTTTTTCATGTCGACGCAGCCGTTGTCTCGGAAGGCGACTCCTTCCTCCGTCAGTAGTGCTCGCTGGTCGGGGAAGTTTGGCGCGAGGCGTCCCGCGTGGTTGACGACGCGGTGGCAGGGATAATCGCCGTAGCGATCCGCCTCGCTCAGCACCGCTCCGACCAGGCGAGAGTTTTTCTCCCTGCCGATGAGGCGCGCTATCTGACCGTACGAGGCGACGCATCCCGCCGGAATCTCTGCCACGACGGAGAGAATCTCATAAACCAAATCTTCGGCCAGGACTTTTCCCATCGTATCGCTCCCGTGTTCGCTTTTGCCTTCGGGGGCGCGGCGCCGATCACCCGTGCTGCGATTTTCGCAGCTCCCCTTACCGAAGCATCGAGGGAAAGCGCGTGCGTGTCAAGGTTGTCTGGTCCAGTTGCTGGCTCGATGCCTCGAGATGTTCGCCTCAAGTGCGACCTGCCCCTATTGGAAAAGGATGCCGAAGATGTATTTGGTGATGGCGGAGCGGCGGATGACCCCCACGAGTTTGCCCTCGTCATCAACCACAGGAAGCTTCTTGAACTTCTTCTTCGCCAGCAGCGCGGCGACGCGGGCGATGCTCTGCTCGGGACGGGCACACACTACCTGGCGCGTCGCGAAATCCATGACGCAGCGATCCTTCAGGTCTTCGATGCGCTGCTCAAGGCTCTGATCGTCGAAGTACAGCATGGACGCGTCGCCGCCCGTGAAGATGGTGTGAGCGCGATGCTGCGCGATGGCTCCCATGACATCGCCGTCGGAGATGAACCCGACCACCTGGTTGCGCTCATCGATTACGGGCATGCTGCTCACCTCGTTTTCGGCGAGCATGCGCACCACGTCGGAAATCGTGCAATCCTGCGTGCAGGTGAACGGCTCTTCAATCATGATGCTCGAAACGGGCGTCCCCTCGAGCTCGAGCGGGATGCGCTCGGACAGAATCTCGGACATCGCTTATGCCTCCTTCGTTTTCGGTGCGGTTTTCTTGGTGCGCACGCTGAATATGGCGCAGATAAGGGAAACGAGGCCGATTGCCGCGCACACCTTGTAAGCGACGCCCGCGCCCACGGCGGTGGCTACTTGGATGCTCGCATCGACGCCGGCCGACGCGGTGACGCTTGTCATGACCGTGATGATGAGCGCCGTGCACAAACCGCCGGCGACCTGGCGGCCGGTGTTCGCGATGGCGTTGCCGTGGGCGATCATGTCATTTTTCAAGGCATTGACACCCCATGTGTTCACCGGCATGTTCGCGAGCGACTGGCCGGCGGACTGCAGCATGCAGAACAGCGCAACCACCAAGATGGGCGTGTTTACCGTCGAAAGCGAGAGCAGGAACAGGGCGCCGGTCATGAGGGCCAGGCCGACGATCGAGATGGCACGCGGACCGAACTTGTCGAACACCACGCCGGAGATAGGGCTGATGATGATGCCCACCGCCGCGGCGGGAAGCATGGCCATGCCGGTTTCGAAGGCCGAAGCGCCAAGCGAGGTTTGCAGCAGCAACGGCAACAGCGTGTTGGTGACCAGGCATGCGGCGTTGATGAGCGTGACGATGATGGCGGCCACGCGGAACTCGCGCGTCTTGAGCGTGCCCAGTTGAAGCAGCGGGTCCTCGATTTTGCCCTGGCGTACGACGAACAGCACCAAGCACACGACACCCGCGACGATCGAGCCGAGCACCACGGGGTTGCCCCAACCCATCGACGAGGCGCTCGAGAACCCGTAGAGAAGTCCGCCGAAGGCGATGGTGGAGAGGACGACCGAGGGCAGGTCGAGCTTGGGGTTCTTCAGCTCGCCCACGTTTTTCAGCATGAACACGCCCAGCACCAGCACGAGAATTGCGAGGGGGACGATGGCGCCGATCATGGTGCGCCAGCCGTACGTGTCGATCACCGCGCCGCCTACGACGGGGCCGACCGCGGGACCCGCCGACATGACGATGCCCGCCATGCCCATAGCCGTTCCTCGTTTCTCGACGGGGAACACCAGCATGGGAACCACCGAGACAAGCGGCATGAGCACGCCTGAGCCCGCCGCTTGCAACACGCGACCGATGATGAGGAACAGGAAATCAGGGGCTGCGGCGCACAGCAGCGTGCCCAGCGCGAACACCAGCGTCGCCCCGAAGAATAGCGCGCGGGTGCTGAACTTGTCGATAAGGAACGCCGAAACGGGGACCATGATGCCGCTCACCAGCGGGTATATGGACATGATCCACTGGGCAGTCGAGGCATCGATGGCGAAATCGGACATGATGACCGGCAGCGCAGGCGACATCACCGTTTGGTTCAGTAGCGCCAAGAAGGCACCCAGGACGACGACCGCGACGATGCGGATCTGGGTACCGGTAATGCGCCCATTGGCGGGCGCGACCGTACAATTATCAGACATAAGCTTCCTTCGTATCTATTCGATTCTTCGCCGAAGGCGCGCCGGCCCACGGGCGAAATAACATGCACGTGCTATGCGTGCATCAGATACGACAGGAAGAAAGCGGCTGCTCAGAGCGCACTTGGGGAACAACAGGAGAGGCCCCGTATACCAGGGGCCGCCGAATTGCGATGTATGCTTTGGTCAAATCCTTCATAGCGGGGAGGTATTCTAGCAGCCGTCTTCGCCCCTTTCAAGGGATGTAACCCAGACGTTGATTTTCTTCACCGAGGCGCCATCGTTGACGGGTGGCGTGCTTCTCTATCGCCACACCGCGGGGCGAGGGAACGCCGCGGCGAGCTTGTACATCGGCTATGTGTGCAGCTGCGAGCGTGTCGCCGGCGCGCGCTGGGCGCCAGTCCGATCCGGCCGACTCTTGCCGACGGCCGGTCGCCGTCCTCCTCCATCTCCGCCTGCTCTGTTTTTGCTCGGCTCCCTTGTCGTATCATGGACGGACGAGAATTGAGCGAAGGCGGTACGTATGAACATCCAGATATTCGGCACGAAGAAAAGCTTCGATACTAAGAAGGCGCAGCGCTATTTCAAGGAACGTCGTGTGAAGTTCCAGTTCATCGACTTGAAGGAAAAGGGGATGAGCAAAGGCGAGCTCGAAAGCGTGGCGCGCGCCGTCGGCGGGATCGACGCTGTGATCGATCCAAAGGCGAAAGATGCCGACACGGTTGCGCTCGTACAGTATCTTGCTGCCGACCAGAAGTTCGAAAAGGTGCTCGATAACCAGCAGATTCTTCGTGAGCCCATCGTTCGCAACGGCCGCCAGGCAACCGTTGGCTACGAGCCTGACGTGTGGAAGGGCTGGGAATAAAGTGAAGCGCCCACGCCCGTGGTTTTATCCACGGACGCGGGCGCTTGCGTAAGACGTCTCTTGTCGTTTGAGTGGAGCGCCCCGGCGGCGCTGAACAACGCGCCCCGGTGACGTGGCTCGGGGCTCTTTGTGCCGCACATCTATGAGAGGAGATATTTGATGCGCATGGGCGCTACTCCATGTAGCCACCCTGAATGGCGGAAACTGCATGCTCGGTAAAGAACTTGAGCGTGCCGGAGGTATAGCGATTAGCCTTGGGCTTCCAAGCGGCTCGGCGCTCGGCCAGGACGGCATCGATCTCGGCCGGCTCCATCTCCTTGCCGGCGATGCCCACAATAGACAGCGAGCGCTCGGGGATGTTGATCTGGATAAGGTCGCCCTCCTCGATCAGGGCAACCGGGCCGCCCACGGCAGCCTCGGGCGAAACGTGACCGATAGCCGGGCCCTTGGAGGCGCCGGAGAAGCGGCCATCGGTGATAAGGGCAATGCTCGCACCCAGCTCGGGATCGTTGGCGATAGCCTCGGTGGTGTAGAACATCTCGGGCATACCGGAACCCTTGGGGCCCTCATAGCGAATGATAACGGCATCGCCGGGCTTGACCTCGTGCGTCAGGACGGCGTGGATGGCGTCCTCCTCGCAATCGAACGGACGGGCCTTAAGCGTGGCCTGGAACATCTCGCGCGGAACAACCGTGTGCTTGACGACGGCGCCCTCGGGGGCAAGGTTGCCGTGGAGGATGGCGATGGAGCCGTCGGTACCAAAAGCCTGGTCAAACGAGCGAATGATGTCCTCGCGCTTGAGGTTCCATTTCTCCAAGTAGCGGCCGCACTTCTCGTAGTAGCCGTTGTTCTTAAGGTCCTCGAGGTTTTCGCCGAGAGTCTTGCCGGTGACGGTCATGACGTCGAGGTGGAGCATCGACTTGATCTCCTCCATGATGCGCGGCACGCCACCCGCATAGTAGAAGAACTGCGCCGGCCACTCACCTGCGGGACGAACGTTGAGCAGGTAGTGGGCACCACGGTGCAGACGGTCGAAGTCGTCGGCGGACATCTCGATGCCAAACTCGCGGGCGATCGCAGGGATATGCAGCAGCGAGTTGGTGGAACCGGAAATGGCGCCGTGGACCATGATGAGGTTCTCGAAGGACTCCTTGGTCACGATGTCGCGCGGGCACAGGTTGTGTTCGGAGAGCCACACGGACTGACGGCCGGCCTCGCGCGCAAACTCACGCAGATCGGAGCTGGTTGCGGGCAGCAGGGCCGTGCCGGGGAGCATAAGGCCCAGGGCCTCGGCGGTAACCTGCATGGTCGACGCGGTGCCCATAAAGGAGCAGGCGCCGCAGCTGGGGCATGCGTTGTGCTTGGCAAACTCAAGTTCCTCGCGAGAGATCTCGCCGCGCTCGTAGCGGGCAGAAATCGCACCGAGCTGCTCCAGGGTCAACAGGTCGGGGCCTGCATCCATGACACCGCCGGTAACGACGATGGAGGGGATGTTGATGCGGCCCATGGCCATAAGGTTCGCAGGCAGGCCCTTATCGCAGCTGGCAACAAAGACGCCGGCGTCGAACGGGGTGGACTTGGCATGAATCTCGATCATGTTGGCGATCATGTCGCGACTGGGCAGCGAGTAGTTGATGCCGTCGTGGCCCTGGGCCTCGCCGTCGCAGATATCGGTGCAGAAGTAACGGGCACCATGACCGCCAGCCTCGGCAACGCCGGCACGGACCTCCTCGACCAACTCAAACAGGCCGGCAGAACCCGGGTGCGAGTCGCCGAACGTCGACTCGATAATGACCTGCGGCTTGTCCAGATCCTCGATGGACCAGCCAGAGCCCAGACGCAGCGGGTCCATCTCGGGGCTGATGGTGCGAAACTTGCCGGAACGCGGCTGCAGCTTGGCAACCAGGTCGGCTGCCTCCTGCTGAATCTGTGCCTTGGTCTTCTCGTCCATGATGCTCTCCTCTTTTGATTTGAACGGTTGTACCAATCGTTGGTTAATGAATCAGGTGTAAATGGGTACCGAGCGATGCACTCGGCGAAAGATGCTTAGCTACGCGAACTAGGCGAAGAACGAAATCACTAGGGCGCAGACAAGACCCGAAAGGCCGATGAGCGTCTCCATAACGGTCCAGGACTTGAGGGTGGTCTTCTCGTCAATCTCCAGGAACGAGAAGCACATCCAAAAACCGGCATCGTTGACGTGCGAGAGCGCCGTGGCGCCGCCGCAGATGGCACGCATGGCGGCCGAGCACGCAACCAACGACCAGGTCGTCCGTATCAAAGAGCTCTGCGACAAATCCGAGCGCCTGGCCGAGGCCGGTGAGGATTACTCCGCCGCCGACACCGCGTTCCACAATGCCATTGCCGAGAGCTCCGGAAACCTCGTCGTTCCCCGCCTGATGGGCGTGTTCAAGGCATCCGTCCCCCTCTTTATCGACGTGACCGGCAAAAATGCTCGTCGAGGAAACTATCCGCACGCACCGCGATGTGGCCGACGCCATCGCCTCACGCAAGCCCACCGCCGTGCACGACGCGATGTATTTGCATCTGGTGTACAACCGCAACATGATTGCGGAGGGAGCAGAAGCAAAAGGCATTTAGGGCCCGACAATAATCTTTCTTTGGCAAAACGCAGGCAGCGGCTGCCCAACACACAGGGCAGCCGCCGCTTTTTGCAATCGATTGGTGCAAAGGGGTTGACTAGAGCTCGCAGGCAACCTTGTAGCCGTCGCCGATGGCATCGCGGATGTTGCCGCACTTGTTGGCGTCGCCCAGCACGTGGGTGGTAACGCCGGCAGCGGCAAGGTCGTCGGCCAACTTGGTATTGGGACGATAGCCCATGGCAAGCACCAGCGTATCGGCACCGGTGATGGTGTGGACCTCGCCGTCCTTTTCGTAGCTGATAGTGTCCTCGGTAATCTCGGTCACCTTGGCCTCTGTCAGCACATGAACGCCCTTGGAGAGCATGCGCGTGATAAGCACCGCGCGACCGGCACCACCCTCGTTGGCGGCGAGTGTCTTGTTCATCTCGATGACGGTGACATCGCGATTGGCCGGCGACAGGTCGTTGACCAGCGGGGCCAGGTAATCTGCCGTCTCGCAACCGACGGTGCCGCCGCCCACGATGACGATCTTCTTGCCCGGGAAAGCCTTGCCACCCAGCAGGTCGTCAGCCGTCATAACCTGCTTAAAGCCCCGCATGAAGGCCGGAGCGATGGGCTCGGCGCCATAAGCCAGGACGACCTCGTAGCCCGCGTAGTCACGCTGAATGTCCTCGGCCGAAAGCTCGGTACCAAAGACGCACTTCACGCCCGCCTCAGCAAGACGGCGATACTGGTATTTGATCACGCGGGTGAGTTCCTGCTTTGCCGGCGGAACGGCTGCGATGCGCATCTCGCCGCCCGGCTCGTCCTGCTTATCCACGAGCACTACGTTGTGGCCGCGCTTGGCAGCAATGTAGGCTGCCTCCATGCCCGCGGGACCGGCGCCCACAACCAGCACGTTCTTAGCCTCGACGGCAGGCTCGTAGCCGGCCTCGTCGCGCTCAACATCGGGATTGACGGTGCAGGAGATGCGCTTGCCAAACATAATGCCGTTCAGGCAGCGCAGGCAGCCGATGCAGGGACGGATGTCGTCGGCGTTGCCGGCAGCGGCCTTATTGCAGAACTCGGCATCGCACAGATTGGCGCGGCCCATCATGCAGATGTCGGCAGCGCCGTCCTCGATCAGCTCCTCGGCGATCCAGGCCTCGTTGATACGTCCGACGGTGGCGACGGGAATGTTGACGTGCTTCTTGATCTCGCGCGAGCAGGCGGCATGCGAAGCCTGCTGCGTACCGGCGGCGGGAATCGCGGAGCCGCGCTTGATGGTGGTGCCGCCCGACACGTGAATCATGTCGACGCCGGCCTTCTCCAGACGACGCGAGACGTAGATCATGTCGTTGAGGGTCAGGCCGCCATCGGTGTACTCATCGCCCGAGATGCGGACGTCGATGATAAAGTCCTTGCCGCAGCGCTCGCGAATCTCGGCGATGACCTCGAGCAAGAAGCGCATGCGGGCGTCGAGCGAGCCGCCGTACTCGTCGGTGCGCTTGTTGTAGAGCGGGGTCAAAAAGCCGCCGAGCATACCGTGGGCGTGCGCCGCATGGACCTCGACGCCATCGACGCCAGCCTTCTGCATACGCACGGCAGCATCGCCAAACTGATGGGTGAGCTCGTGAATCTCGTCGACCGTGATGGGGCGCGGTGCCTCGCGGGCATAGGACGGTCCCACGAAGGACGGAGCGATCAGGCGCGGCGTGCCCGGAATGTTAAAGGCCATGTAGGCGGGGTGGAAGAGCTGCGGCATGATCTTGCAGCCGTACTCGTGGACGGCTGCGGCGAGCTTTTCCCAGCCGGGGATAAACGTGTCGTCGTAGCAGCACATGTCACCCGGCAGATAGGTATAGGTAGGCTCGACCGTCACGACCTCGGTAATGATGAGGCCCACGCCGCCCTTGGCGCGGGCACGGTAATGATCGACCAAGTCGTCGGTCACATAGCCATGATCGGCCAGGTTCGTGGACACCGGCGGCATAAAGACGCGGTTCTTGACCTCGGTCGTACCGACCTTGATTGGGCTAAAGAGCATCGGGTAGGCAGAGGACTCCATACAGGCTTCCTTTCGTTTGAGCCGCTGGGCGGCAGTTGCTAACGTACTTATCGTATCAGCAACTGCCGCATCCGCAGCCAAACATACCCAAACGCCGGTCGGCTAATGAATACCGCGGCCCAAGTCTTCGGCGATTTTGTCTACGCCCTTAAGTGCGGCGCACGTCTTTTTGTTGGAGCAATGCCCCGTGCAAACGCCACCCTGAGCGCAGTCGGCGCAGGTGCCCTTGCGGTAGATGCGCACGCACACGGCGACAAACGCAATGCCGATAACAGCCAGTACAACAATATCGATAGGTGCCATAGCAAGCCTCCTCTAGTTAACCAACACTTACTTTACCTCATTCTCCACCTACCAAAAAGGGGCAAGTTCATTTTGGTTGGTTTTATCTGCGGAAACGCCATATCTCCCTCACTAAAAAGCCCGAATGTCGCTAAGACACTCGGGCTCGTGGAAAGGGGTTAATCCTTATTCGGACTTAAGCGGAAACTGCGGCGGAAGCGGTGTTGCTCTCATCCTCGTCAGTCCATGCATGTTTGGGCATGGGACGGAAGATCTGGAAGAGCATCGCAGCCAGCAGCACAATGGCCACAACCGTCCAGATACCAAACTGCCCCAGAACAAGCAAGTTGTAGAACTGGTTGATGAACAGGCCGATGACCCAAGCAAAGGCGCACTCGTAGCCGAGGGCAATCGCGGTCCACTTGCCGGAGTCCATCTGGTTGCGGATGGTGCCAATGGCGGCAAAGCACGGAGCGCACAGCAGGTTGAAGGCGCCGAAGGCAACGCAAGCGCCCATGGTGGGGAACATGCCGGCAAACGCGGTCCACAGGCTCGGGTCGGTCTCGCCCGCGTCGGCAACGGACAGCAGCGAGCCGGCGGTGGCGACGACGTTCTCCTTGGCGACAAGGCCGGAGAAAGTCAGCGCAGCTGCCTGCCAGGTGCTAAAGCCGAGCGGGGCGAAAATCCAGGCAACCAAGTTGCCCAACATGGCGAGCACGGAGTAGTCCATATACTCCTCGGGGATGCCGTCCATCGCAGGCAGGAAGCCAAAGGCACCGTTGTAGCTACCAAAGTTGGAGAGGAACCACACGACGACAGTGGACGCGAAGATGATCGTGCCGGCCTTCTTGATAAAGGCCCAGCAGCGCTCCCACACGTGCAGCGCCCAAGAGCGGATCGCCGGGAAGTGGTAGGCAGGAAGCTCCATAACGAACGGCGTCGGGCGACCGGCGAAGAGCTTGGTCTTCTTGAGCATGAGGCCCGAGGCGATGACGGCAAAGACGCCCAGGAAGTAGAAGAGCGGGCTGATCCACTTCGCGGTGGTGGGAGTATCACCGATGATCGAGCCCATGAGCAAGGCGATGATCGGCAGCTTGGCGCCGCAGGGAATGAACGTCGTGGTCATGACCGTCATGCGGCGGTCCTTCTCGTTCTCAATGGTCTTGGTGGCCATGACGCCCGGGACGCCGCAGCCAGAGGAGACGAGCATCGGAATGAACGACTTACCAGACAGGCCAAAGCGACGGAAGATGCGGTCCATGATGAAGGCGACGCGGGCCATGTAGCCGCAGTCCTCCAGGAAGGACAGCATCACGAACA
>CAVKNR010000019.1:0-13492 GCA_963657575.1 Sodaliphilus sp. | reverse complement strand
GAGGACACATGGACGGATTGAATACGGTGTTGGAGTATCTGACGTCGGTGCCGGCGTGGTATCTGGCGACGAGCGTGGATGGGCAGCCGCATGTGCGTCCGTTTTCGTTTGCGCAGATTCAGGACGGCAAGCTGTGGTTTGTAACGGCGCGCACCAAAGACGTGTGGCAAGAGTTGCTGCAAAATCAACGTTTTGAGGCCACGAGTTGGTGGCCGGGCCATGGCTGGCTCATCTTGCGTGGGCGTGCGGGTCTGGATGACCAGGCCGCTCCCGATATGAGCGAGGCAGGCTGGAAGCACCTGGAGCGCCTAGGCGAGCACTACGAGGGCGCAGGCGATCCCACGCTCGTCTTCTTTAGCGTGGAGGAACCCGAGGCCTTTATCTGTAACCATGACGAATGGGTGCCGATCGAGCTCTAAACGATTCTCTCAGCAAGCTTCGACAATTCAAATTCTCGCATGTAGCGGGCCCCACATTGCAACGTCACCGTAAGGCGCACTGGGCAATATAGGGCCCGCATTTATTTGTCAATTCCTTCGAGTGAATGTGTCGGGACTGTTTCAATGCATGAATATGCAAAAGATTTGCGTAGATATGCATCTTTTGGTGCTAAAGTTTCAATCCACTTCATAACGACGGCTGCGGGATGCGCATTGGTGCATAACTGCAGACAAGGAGTCTGATATGTCTTTAAAGGTTGGAATCGTCGGTGCGGCTGGATATGCCGGCGCCGAGCTCATTCGCCTCGTACTCGGCCATCCCGAGTTTGAACTTGTCGCCATCACGTCCAACGCCGATGCCGGCCAGCCGTTGTCTGCGGTGTACCCGAGCTTCACCGGCGTAAGCGATCTTGTCTTCACGACGCATGACGCCCCCGAGCTCAAGAACTGCGATGCGGTCTTTTTGGCCGTGCCGCACACAGCTGCCATGGCGCAGGTGCCCGCCCTGCTTGCCGCGGGCGTTTCCTGCTTTGACCTTTCGGCCGATTATCGCCTGAGCGATCCGGCCGTGTTCGAGACATGGTATGCCGCCGAGCACACGAGCCCTGAGCTGCTCAAGACGCGTGCTTTTGGTCTGCCCGAGCTGTTCTGTCGGGACTTGGAGACCGCCGCATCCGATTATGCTGGCGGCAAGTCCGTGCTGGTTGCCTGCGCCGGTTGCTATCCCACCGCAACGAGCCTTGCCGCCGCGCCTGCCGTGCGCGCCGGCTGGGTTGCCCAGAGTGGCCCCGTGATCGTTGACGCTATCAGCGGCGTGACGGGTGCCGGTAAGTCCTGCAACGCCCGTACGCATTTTTGCAGCGCGGACGAAAACCTGGAGGCCTATGGCGTGGGCAAGCATCGTCACACGCCCGAAATCGAGCAGATCTTGGGCCTAACCGATCGCGTCGTCTTTACCCCGCACCTGGCACCGCTCAAGCGCGGTCTGCTCTCTACGGTGACGATGCCGCTTACGCCGCAGGCTATCGATACCTTGACCCTTGAGGACGTTGTCGACCATTACAAGCAGTTCTACGCCGGTCGAACCTTCGTGCGAGTACTCGATGCCGGCCAGCAGCCCAAGACGGCTTCGGTCGTCGGCACCAACGCCGCCCAGATCGGCCTCGCGCTCAACAAGCGCGCGGGCGTTCTGGTGGCTACGGGCGCCATCGACAATCTGTGCAAGGGTGCAGCAGGCCAGGCGGTCCAGTGCGCCAACATCGTCTTTGGTTTTGACGAGCGACGAGGCTTGCCCACAGTGGCGTGCCCGGTGTAGCACATTCGATTGTTAACGATTTGGTAGTCGGGCATCGAGTGGGGCGCCACTCTTAGGCTGGCCTCATGATTGTGGCTGGTATGGCGCACCAACCGATGCCCGCTTTTTTATTTGAATAAGGAGTCGTAGGGACGATGAATACAGAGCAGTTCGATATCAAGATTCGTGCCGTAGAGGGCGGCGTAACGGCGGCGGCCGGCTTTAAGGCGGCGGGCATCCATGCCGGATTCCGCAAGAATCCCGAGCGCCTGGATTACGCGCTCGTCGTGCCCGATAAACCCTGTCCCGGGGCCGGCGTGTTTACGACTAACCGCTTTTGTGCGGCGCCCGTGCAGGTGAGCCGTGCCAACCTGGGCGGCGCCGACAAGGGCCACGGCATCATTGCCGGCGTTTCGGTCAACTCTGGCAATGCCAACGCCGCCACGGGTGAGACCGGTCTTGCCTGCGCGCGCGAGACCTGCAACATCGCATCGCAGGTCATCGGCTGCGAGCCCCAGCAGATTCTGGTCGCCTCCACGGGCGTAATTGGTCAGATTCTGCCGATTGACACGTTTGAGACGGCGATTCCGGCAGCTTATGAGGCGCTCTCCGCTCATGGTGGCGCCGATGCCGCCCGCGCCATCATGACGACCGATACCCATTCCAAGGAGTATGCCGTTCGCTACCGCAGTGAGGCTGCTGGCCATGCAGGCAACGCTTATACGGTGGGCGGTATGTGCAAGGGCTCGGGCATGATCATGCCCAACATGGCAACCATGATCGCGGTCATCACTACCGATGCCCCCGTCGAGCCGGCGGCGCTCCACGCCCTGTTGCTCTCCACCGTCAAGCAGACCTTTAATAAGGTAACGGTCGACTCCGATACTTCGACCAACGACACCTGCATCATGCTTGCCTCCGGCGCCGCTGCTGCGGATGCCGAACCCATTGTCGAGGGCTCTGACGCCTTCGACGAGCTGGCCTTTGCCGTGCACGAGGTGTGCGAGAGCCTGGCGCGCAATATTGCCGCAGATGGCGAGGGCGCATCCAAGCTCGTGACGGTTAACGTCACCGGTGCCGCGAACGACGAGGAGGCCGATATCGCCGCCCGTGCCGTCGCCAACTCGCCGCTCGTCAAGACCTGCATCGCCGGCCACGACTGCAACTGGGGCCGCGTTGCCATGGCGCTCGGCAAGTGCGGCGTGCAGTTTAACCAGGAAGATGTGTCCATCGACATGATGGGTATGCCCGTCTGCCGCGACGGCCTGACCGTTCCCTTTGACGAGGACGAGGCGCTGCGTCGCTTTGAGGCGCCCGAGATTGTGATCTCGGCAGACCTGGGCGCGGGCGACGCGGCAACCACCGTGTGGACCTGTGACCTCACGCACGAGTACATCTCCATTAACGGTGATTACCGTTCCTAGACTCCCGATGTGTCGCGCGTCCCGTTGCAATCGCGGGCAACGAGGTGCGGCGCGATAGCTACACGAAAGACGAGGCAGACTATGAAGTTCGCACGCGATTGCCGCTCGAGCGAATCCAACGAAGTTACCGCGCAGCTGCTGTTCGAGGCACTGCCGTGGATTAAGAACCTGACCGGTAAGACGGTCGTTATCAAGTACGGCGGTGCCGCCATGGTCGACGAGCAACTGCGTCGTGACGTGATGAGCGACATCGTCCTGCTCAAGATTATCGGCATGCGCCCTGTTATCGTGCACGGTGGCGGCAAGGCCATCAACGAGGCGCTCAGCCACTACGACATCCCCGTCGAGTTTAAGAACGGCCAGCGCGTGACTACGCCTGCCACCATGGACATCGTACGCGAGGTACTGGGTGGCAAGGTCAATCAGGAGCTGGTCGCGGCGCTCAACCACCACGGCAACCTGGCCGTGGGCGTGTCCGGCAGCGACGCCGGTACCCTTATCGCCGAGCCACTCGACCCAGAGCTCGGCCGCGTAGGCAAGGTCACGCACGTCAACACCGACTATATCGAGCGTTTGCTCGACAGCGAGTACATTCCCGTTGTCGCCACGGTCGCGGCGGGGGAGGACGGTGGCTTCTTCAACATCAACGCCGATACCGCCGCCGGCGCCGTTGCGGCGGCGCTTCATGCGCACAAAGCGATCTTCTTGACCGACGTCGACGGCCTGTACAAGGACTTTAGCGACAAGGATTCGCTTATCTCCAACCTGACGCTCGATGAGGTCAATGAGATGCTCTATGGCGGCGAGGTCGACAAGGGCATGATCCCCAAGCTGCGCGCCGCCGTCGATGCGCTTACCGCTGGCGTTTTCCGGGCCCACATCATCAACGGCACGACGCCGCACTCGCTGCTGCTGGAGCTGCTGACCGATGCTGGCGTCGGTACCGTGATCCACTCCACCGAGACGGCCTACGAGTTCGATACGCATCCGCACCCGCTTTCGACGTTTGCGGCGCGCCTGGCCGAGAACCTCGACGAGGTCGAGAAGCTCCAGACGGTCTAGCTGACCCGCGGTCGTCGCGTCCCTGCACCCATAGCCCTGCGCCGTACGGCGCCCAACGAAAGGCATCTCATGTCACTTGCAACTCAACAATCGCTCGAATCCCATTACGTTATGCATACCTTTGGTCGCTCTCCGGTAGAGTTTGTCGAAGGCCACGGCATGAAGCTCACCGGCGATGACGGCCGTGAGTATCTTGATTTTCTTGCCGGTATCGGTGTGTGCAGCCTTGGCCACGGCAGCCCTGCAGTGCTCTCGGCGCTCGAGGCGCAGACCAAAAAGCTCATGCATGTCTCCAATTACTTCTACATCGAGCAGCGCGGACAGGTCGCGGCGCTGCTGTCCAAGCTTGCCAACGACGACGTAGATGGTGCGTGCGTGCTGGCCGATGCCATTGCCGCCGGCGATGAGACCACGGCCGCTGCGCTCGGTGCCCCGGCTGCGGACGAGCAGGTGTGGGAGACGTTCTTTGCCAATTCTGGTGCCGAAGCCAACGAGGGCTCGATGAAGCTCGCGCGTCTGTACGCCAAGCGTGCTGGTAACGGCGGCAACACCATCGTATGCATGCGCGGCGGTTTTCACGGTCGTACGCTCGAGACCATTGCCGCCACCATGCAGGATTGGCTGCAGGATAGCTTCCGCCCGCTGCCGGGTGGCTTTGTGGCCTGCACGCCCAACGATGTCGACGAACTGCGTTCGATCTTTAAGCAGCTGGGAAGCGAAGTCTGCGCCGTCATGCTCGAGCCGATCCAGGGCGAGAGCGGTGTACACCCCATGACCGAGGAGTTTATGGCGGCGGCGCGCGACTTGGCGCACGAGGTGGGCGCCGTGTTTATCGCCGACGAGGTCCAGTGTGGCATCTTCCGCTCCGGCAAGCCGTTTGCATTCCAGACCTATGGCGTGGAGCCCGACATTATGAGCCTTGCCAAGGGCATCGCCGACGGCGTTCCCATGGGCGCCGTGGTGGCAAAGAAGGAGATCGCCGACGTGTTTAAGCCCGGCGATCACGGTTCGACCTTTGGCGGTAGCTGCTTGGCCGTCGCGGCGTGCGCCGCGACGCTCTCCGCGCTCGTGCGCGGCGATTATGCCGAGCATGCTGCCAAGGTGGGTGCTTATATGGAGCAGGCGCTGGCTAAGCTTCCGCATGTGGTAGAGGTGCGTGGCCGTGGCCTGATGCTCGGCTGCGATCTGGATGACGCTGCGGGCGATGCGCATGATATTGTTGCCCGCGCGCTGGCCGCCGGCGCCGTGATTAACGCTACTGGTGCCCACACGCTGCGTTTCCTGCCGCCGCTTGTCTGCGAGGAAGCCGACGTGGACAGCCTGATCGAGATTTTGTCGGACGTTTTGGCCTAACACAACGCAATAGCTCAATTTGGACTGGGTTCCGGACTGCGGACGTGCCCTATGCGGCACGATTCAGCGGTCTGGACCCCGTTTTGTCTTAGATTTGCTAAGGCGGGGGAGACCTGCTGGTCAAAAAACATCAAATATGAGTACTGTTACCGATTTGGTAGCAGCAATTTTGGACTAATAAGGCTAGATAGCAAGACGAAATGGCGATGAATACACGATTTTAATCCAACTGTTAGTCCTTATAATGGACACATGTTGCGTAACGTAAGTAAATGCTATCTTTTTATATGTTGTAAGCAAAGTAGCAGTACTCATTTTTGCCATTTTTTGACCACGGCCTTTGTGGCAGACTCGCTGATGGGTTCGCATCCCATGAAAAGGGCCCGAAAAAAGGAAAGGCCTCCATCGCTGGAGGCCTAACAATTCTGTGGCGGGCGATGAGGGATGTCGCGTGCGGCTGGCACCGCCCGCTTTCGCTTCGTCGCTTCGCTCCTCGCGTGCTGCGCTGGAAAACGCTTCGCGTTTCCTCAGCTCCGCACCCTTGCGGGTTCGAATCCCTCTGCACTGGGCACGAAAACGAAAGGCCCCCATTTCTGGGAGCCTATCAATTCAGTGGTGGGCGATGAGGGATTCGAACCCCCAGCCTTGTGCGTGTAAAGCACCTGCGCTAACCGTTGCGCCAATCGCCCGCAAGGATTGAGTATAGCGGAAACCCCGTGCTGTTCACCGCTAATTCATAACGAAACTTACGCGGCGACTTCGGCGCCCTTGTCCTCGTCGATAAAGAAGCGCTTGTACCAGATGAGGAACGTCAGCGCGGTATAGATCTTGCGCTGGTTGAGCGCGCGGCCCTCAAAGTGATCGTCGAGCAGTTTCATGAGCACATTGGTGTCAAAGAAATCAGCAGCCCACGGTGCGGTGAAGTATTCCTTTACGTAGTCGTAGTACTTTTGCTCGCGCAGCCAGAACTTGACCGGTACGGGGAAGCCCACCTTCTTGCGCGTTGCCCACTCGTCGGGCAGCGTGCGGTTGGCGGCGTGACGCAGGACGAGCTTGCAGCCTTCTTCGTTAACACGGTAGTTGGCGGGAATGTGCTCGGCAAACTCCATGACCTTCTTGTCCAGGAACGGGACGCGAAGCTCCAGAGAATGCGCCATGCACATCTTATCGGCCTTGAGCAGGATGTCGCCCGGCAGCCACATGTTCATATCCAGATACTGTTTCTTGGAAAGCTCGCAGCAGTTGGGAACCTGCTTGTAGTACTCGGCGCACATTTCGGCGGCGTTCTTGCCGGTGTCATAAGCAGGCTTGAGCACCTCGTCGACCTCGGACGGGTCGAACACCTTTGCCTGACCCACATACCAGCGCTCGGGAACCTCGGCGCATTTCGTCAGGAAGTTGTGGCCCTTAAAGTAGGGGAGATGCTGAACGAGTGAGCCCAGGGCGCGACGTACGCCGAGCGGCACGTGCTTTTTAAAGGAGCGCATCTCGGGGGTGTCCTCGTACCACTCATAGCCGGCAAACAGCTCGTCGGCACCCTCGCCCGAAAGGACGACGGTGACCTCCTCGGAAGCCATCTGCGCCAGATAGTACAGCGGCACGCTGGACAGGTTCGATTGCGGCTCGTCCATGTGGTACTGGATATCGGGCAGTGCATCGAAGAACTCGTCGGCGGTAATCATCTTGCGCACATTCTTGATACCCAGCTTGTCGGAAAGCTCGGCAGCGTAGTTGGTCTCGTTGAAGTTCTTGTAATCGAAGCCGACAGAATACGTGGTGTCGGGCATGAGACAGGCGGCAATGTAGCTGGAGTCCACGCCGCCAGAAAGGAACGAGCCCACCTTAACATCGGCGATTCGGTGTGCAGCGACGCTTTCGTGCACGACCTTGTCGCACTCGTCCACGTACTCCTCGAAGGTCTTGGAGTTGTCGTCGGTGAAGTCACAGCTCCAGTAACGCTTGATGTCCATGGTGTTGGTCGTCAGGTCATACGTAAAGCAATGCGCCGGGGCAAGCTTGAACACGCCCTTAAAGAAGGTCTCCTCCGTGGCGGGGAATTGCAGCGTCAGGTAGGGGCGCAGCGCGTCGTGGTTGACAGCCTTCTCAAACTTGGGATGGTCCAGGAAACTCTTGATCTCGGAGCCAAACAGCAGCGAGCCATCGGATGCCTGGTAGTAATAGAACGGCTTGATACCAAAGATGTCGCGAGCGCCAAAGAGCTTGTTCTTGTTCTGGTCGTGAATCACGAACGCGTACATGCCGCGCAGGCGGTTGACCAGGTCCTCGCCCCACTCCTCGTAACCATGTACCAGGACCTCGGTATCGGCGTTGCAGTGGAAGGCGTAGCCGGCTGCCTCCAGCTCGGCGCGAAGCTCCTGGAAGTTGTAGATCTCTCCGTTGAAGACAATCGTGACCTTGCCGTCGTCGCTCGACATGGGCTGAGCTCCAGCTTCGGAAAGATCGAGAATCGAAAGACGACGGAAGCCAAGGGCAACGTTGTCGACGATATGCTGGCCGCCCATATCGGGACCACGGTGGATGATGCGATTCATCATGGCCGTGAGAACCAGCTCACTCTGTTCATCTGTACCGGTAAAACCGACAAAACCGCACATGCAAGATCCTTTCTGCTGACGGCTCAGGTGTACTGCCGCAAGGATCGCGGCAGCTGATGTCAAATAATCTTTACTATCATGCCAATCTTTTGTTTCGTGATAAGGCATAAGCGCCGAGCGAACCGAAAAAACCACGGCCCGATCTTCAGACGAAGCGGCGGGTCGTGGTTGTGAACGCTATGTTAAAGAACAGCATCCAGATTTCCCTGTTTTTACGCGGGGTGGACACTGTTGCCATTTATTGACCCACAGCACAGTCCATGCAATTTTTTAGAAGGCTGCAGTGCGCGCAAGGCCAGGTGGCATATTAGGATGGTTGATAATACAGAATGTTTCATCGTTTCTGCCGCGGGACGTCTTTTGCCCTTTAAGGCTGAATTTAGCGAGAGAGGTCTTTGTATGTCGAGTCCGACACAAGAGAAGCTAACTCTGATGCGCTATATAGAGTTGCTCGAGGAAGATGACCTTGTTGTTTCCAGACCGAGCGCTTCGTACGACCAGCGCATTGAGTTTGCAACTGATGACTCGCGCCAGGTGCGTCCGGGCACGTTGTTCGTCTGCAAGGGCCGTGCGTTTAAGTGCGAGTACTTGCTTTCGGCAATCGCTGATGGCGCCGTGGCCTACGTTTCCGAGGTCGATTACGATGTTGATCTTCCCGCGGTGATTGTGAGTGATATTCGTCGCACGCTCGCCGTGGTGGCAGATGTCTTTTATGGGCACCCGTCGGGTAAGGTGAAGGTCTGCGCCTTTACAGGCACCAAGGGCAAGTCGACCTGCAGCTTTTATCTGCGCGGCATTCTCGCCAACGAGGCCAAGCTTACGGGCTGTCATCGACCCGCTCTTAATACGGGCATTGAGTTCGACGACGGCATCGAGGCAGGCCCTTCCAAACTGACGACCCCCGAATCCTTCCTGCTGCAGTCTCGCATCGCGCATGCCGCGGAGGCGGGTGCCCCGTGGCTGGTTATGGAGGCATCGAGCCAGGGCCTCAAATACGAGCGCACGGGCAAGATCGCCTTTGAAGTCGGAGCCTTTACCAATATCGGCGAGGATCACATTTCGCCGATTGAGCATCCGACGCTCGAGGATTACTTTGCCAGCAAGCTCAAAATCTTCTCGCAGAGCCGTTTTGCCGTGGTCAATCTCGATATGGATAAGGTCGATCGCGTGCTCGAGGCGGCATCTCGTTGCGAACGTACGGTGACGTTCTCCCTGACCGACGAGCGTGCCGACGTGCTCGCGCTGGCGATTCGTAATGGCGACTGCGGCGTGGTGGCAACGGTGCGCACGCCCCGCTTTACGCGCGACATTGTGATTCCCACGCCGGTTAAGTTCAATGTGTCCAACGCGCTTGCCGCTATTGCCTGCGCCGAGGCCTTGGGCATTTCCGAAGAGGGTATCGTCCATGGCTTTGAGGGCGTCTTCGTTCCCGGCCGCATGGAGCTCTATCCGTCCGTATCGGGCAAAATCCTGGGAATCGTCGATTTTGCACATAACGGCATGAGCCTCGAGACGCTCCTGCGTGACTTGCGCGAGAACTATCCCGAGCGCGAGCTGGCGGTTGTATTTGGTGCTACGGGCGGTAAGGGTGTCGATCGGCGCACCACAATGGGTATCGCCGCTGGCAAGTATGCCGACCGAATCGTGATTACCGAGGATGACCCCGGCCCCGAGGATGTCGAGGATATTTGCGCCGAGATCGCGCGCAACGTTCAAGCGCAGGGAAATGATAACTGGCAAATCGTGACTGATCGCGTTGCCGCTATCGAGACTGCCGTGCGCGAAACCGTCCGTCCTGCCGTGGTCATCGTGACCGGTAAGGGCGAGGAAGAGCGTATGCTGCGCAAGAACGGACCCGAGCCTTGCGAGCGCGACGGTTCGATTCTCAAGCGCACCCTTGCGGCGTACGATGCCTAAGACCAGAAGCCCCTTCTACGTAAATGGAGTGACCATGTCCCACAATACCCTGCCGACCGTCGCTGAGCTTTCGGGCGAGATGCGCGAGCGTCTTGCCAAGGTTAAGTACGTCTTTACCGATCTGGACGCCACCATGCTCGCGCCCGGCTCGTGCGTGCTGCGCGACAACGACGGCAACCCCTCGACCAAGCTCGTCGGGGCTGTCGTGGCACTTGCCCGCGCCGGCATCCAGGTGGTCCCCACCTCGGGCCGCAACCGCACCATGATTCACGAGGATGCGCGCGTGCTCGGCCTCAACTCCTACATCGGCGAGATGGGTGGTCTGGTCATGTACGACCTCAAGGCCAACGATTGGGAGTATCTGACCGGCGATATGCCCTACGACCCCGCCTGCGGCCTCACGCCGCATCAGGTGATCGAGCAGACCGGCGTGTGCGAGAAGATTCTCGCCCGCTGGCCGCATAAGATCGAGTACCACAACGACATGTCGACTGGCTACAAGTACCGCGAGGTCACCGTCGGCATGCGCGGCGATGTGCCCGACGACGAGGTCCAGGCCATTCTTGATGAGGCTGGCTGCGGCCTGGTCTGGGCCTGCAACGGCCATCTGACTCATCTGTCCAAACCGACGACGCTCGAGCTCGAACGCGTCGAGGATGGCCGCGCGTTTAACATCAATCCCGCCGGTCTCAACAAGGGCGTTGCCATCGCACGTTTCTGCGAGCACCTTGGTATCGAGCGCGAGGAGACGCTGGCGCTCGGCGATTCCGAGTCCGACTTCTACATGGCTGACCACGTGGGCACGTTCTGCCTGGTCGAGAACGGTTTGACCAGCGCCGGCGCGCCCGAGTTCCTGGATGTTTGCGATAACGCCTACGTCACGCGCGGCAAGATTGTCGATGGCTGGGCGGCAACGGCAGAGCTGCTCGTCGCGGCCCGTTCGTAGTGCGGTCCTATCGCGCTGAGCCATATCTTTTCGAGAGAGAATCTGGTGAGGTAATGTCCGATATCGAGAATCCGGCAGGCGACACGCGCCCGATTGGCGTGTTCGATTCTGGTCTGGGCGGTCTGACGGTTGCACGCGCCATCGCAACGGCGTTGCCGCACGAGTCCGTCTACTACTTTGGCGACACCAAGCGCTGCCCCTACGGCACCCGCACCGAGGACGAGGTGCGCTCGTTTGCACTGCAGGCGGGCCGTTGGCTGTCGAGGCACGACGTCAAGATCATGGTCATCGCCTGCAATACGGCGACCGCTGCGGCCTTGCGTTTGGCCCAGCAGGTGCTCGACGTCCCCGTCATCGGTGTGATCGCACCGGGCGCACGCGCGGCAATCAACAGCACCCGCACGCGCCGGGTGGGCGTGCTCGCCACCAACCTCACCATTCGCTCAGGCGCTTACACGCGTGCCATCCAGGACCTGGATGCCGGCGTCGACGTATACGGCTGCCCTGCCTCGAGTTTTGTCGAGGTCGTTGAGCACGAGCTCGCCTCGGGCGCGCATCTGCAAGAGCAGTGGCTCGAGAACGAGGACATCTTTGATACGCCTGCCGTACGCGCGCTGGTTGGCGCCACGGTTGAACCGCTGCGCGACCACGGCATCGATACCGTGGTGCTCGGCTGCACGCATTTCCCGCTGCTCGTGGGGCCTATTCGCCATGCGCTGGGTCCCGGAGTGCGCGTGGTGAGCTCTGCCGAGGAGACCACGCGCGAGCTGACCGATATTCTCACGCGCCGCGAGCAGCTGGCAGGCGACGCAGCCGAGCCGCAGCATCGTTTTGCAACGACGTCCGATAACATTGCCGAGTTTGCGGTGGCGGGCAGCTTTATCTTTGGCCAGCCGCTCAAGAGCATTGAGCATATCGATATCGACGAACTGAAATAGATATAAGGTCACCGACCAAAGGCTCACGTCCACCTTTTGCCGAAAGGATATTTCTATGGAGTACATGCAGGTCAACCGCGCCAACGGCCGCGCCGCCGATGAACTTCGCCCCGTCAAGCTTACTCGCGGCGTCATGAAGCACGCCCACGGTTCGTGCCTGGCCGAGTTTGGCGATACGCGCGTGCTGTGCGCTGCCACCATCGAGGAGGGCGTGCCGGGCTGGCGCAAGGGCGCCAAGGCCGGTTGGGTAACGGCGGAGTACGCCATGCTGCCGGCATCGACCGACAAGCGCTGCAAGCGCGAGCATGCCAACCGCAAGGGCCGCTCCATGGAAATCGAGCGCCTCATCGGTCGCAGCCTGCGCACCGTCGTCAATATGAAAGCACTCGGCGAGTACACCGTTACCGTCGACTGCGACGTGATTCAGGCAGACGGCGGCACACGAACGGCGAGCATTACCGGCGCCTGGGTGGCACTGCACGACGCCCTTGCCATGTGGGTCGAGGCGGGTAAGCTCGAGCGCATCCCGCTCACGGGCCAGGTCGCCGCGATTTCCATGGGCGTTGTCGACGGCAACACCCTGCTCGACCTGGATTATTACGAGGACAGTCACGCCGAGGTCGACATGAACCTTGTCGCCACCGATACCGGTGAGATGATCGAGCTCCAGGGCACTGGCGAGCAGGCTCCCTTCGACCGCAAGCGCCTCAATGCCCTGCTCGATTTGGGCGACAAGGGCATTGCCGAGCTCATCGAGCTCCAGCGCCAAGCCCTCGCCTAACCTGCCAAAAAGGGACAGGTTTATTTTGGCAGGTTTTATCTGGGGAAACGCCGAACTGTAAGGCTGCTGCCGCGCGAGGGGAGGGGCTTGAGAGCCTAATTACCTTTTGTGTGGCGTTGTTATAAGAACAAGGAGGCCACTCATGGCACTTGAGAAGATCGACATCGACACCCTCGACCCGGCGGCGACCATCGTCGTGGCAACGGGCAACGCCCATAAGCTCACCGAGATCGAGGCCATTTTGGGCAAGGTTATGCCCGAGGTTCGCTTTGTGGCGCTCGGCCAGCTGGGCGATTTTGAGGACCCCGAGGAAAACGGCACGACGTTTTTGGAGAACGCCATCATCAAGGCCCAGGCTGCCGTCGAAGAGACGGGGCTCATGGCCATTGCCGACGATTCGGGCCTGGTCGTCGACGCGCTGGACGGTGAGCCCGGTGTGTATAGCGCGCGCTACGCGGGCGTTCACGGCGACGATGCCGCCAACAATGCCAAGCTGCTCGTGAATCTGGAGAGCGTGGCCGACGAGGACCGCACTGCGCGCTTTATGAGCGTCGTCGCGCTCATCGACACGGACGGTTTGGTCACCTATGGTGAGGGCGCCTGCGAGGGCGTTATCGCGCACGAGGGCCGTGGCGATCACGGCTTTGGCTACGACCCGCTGTTCCTACCGGTCGACACGCCGGGCAAGACCATGGCCGAGCTGACGGCGGACGAGAAGAACG